>DATEXK010000299.1:0-3521 GCA_035257065.1 Gaiellaceae bacterium
GCTCGTGTTGCGGAAGAAGGACAAGCCGGCAGCCGAGATCTTCTCGGTCTCCTACGTTGCGAACACCCGCGATGCCGATCGGCCTGTGACGTTCGTCTTCAACGGCGGCCCGGGTGCGTCGTCCGCTTACCTGCACGTCGGAGCCGTCGGCCCGCGGCGTGTTGCATTCCCAGCGGACGGCACGCTGCCGCAGATGCCGCCTCGCCTCGTTGAGAACGAGGAGTCCTGGCTGGCGTTCACCGACCTCGTCTTCGTCGATCCGGTCGGCACCGGGTTCAGCCGCGTCATCGAGGCCGAGCGGAAAGAGGACGGGTCGGGCGGCGACAAGAAGAAAGACGACGAGACCGATCCGAAGGAGTACTTCGGCTACAAGCGCGACCTCGAGTCGCTCTGCGAGTTCATGGGCCGCTGGTTGTCGGGGAACGATCGCTGGGGCTCGCCGGTTTTCATCGCCGGCGAGAGCTACGGCGGCTACCGCGTCGGCCGCCTGGTGCGCATGCTGCAGGAGACCGCGGGGATCGGGCTGAACGGGGCGATCCTGATATCGCCCGCGCTCGAGATCTCGACGCTCGCCTCGGGCGACTACGACGTTCTCAGCTGGGTCGATCTGCTGCCGACGATGGCTGCCGCCGCGGCCCATCACGGGCGCTCACGTGCATTCGAAGCGGGCGTCGCGCTCGACGACGTGCGGCGCGAAGCGGAGGAGTTCGCGACCGGCGACTACGTGGCATTCCTGACCCGCGGCGCCGCGATGCCTCCGGCTGAGCGAGATCGCGTTCTCACCCGTCTCGCCGATCTCGTCGGGCTTCCGTTCGACCTGGTCTCCCGTGCCGAGGGACGGATCACGATCGGCGTCTTCACGCGTGAGCTCCTGCGCGACGAGCGCAAGGTCGTGGGCCTCTACGACGCGACGATCACGGCGACCGATCCATTTCCCGACCGCGAGGCGTTCAGTGGCCCCGATCCGACTCTGGCGGGGATCAGCGCTGCCTACACGACGGCGATCAACCGGCAGCTCCGCTCGGAGATCGGTGTCGAGACCGAGCGCGAGTACATGTTGCTGAGCTACGAGGTCAACAAAGACTGGACCGACGACGCCCGGCAGCACTTCTTCGTTCCGCCCGTCGGCGCCACCGACGACTTCCGCTATGGCATGGCGCTCAACCCGCACATGAAGGCGTTCATCACGCACGGTCGGTTCGATCTCGTGACCCCCTATTACGCGAGCGACCGGCTGCGGAACCTGATGCGGCTCGATCCGGCCACGGCGAGCCGTCTGACCGTCCGGCACTTCGACGGCGGGCACATGTTCTATGCCTGGGAGGCGAGTCGCAGAGAGTTCGCGGCGGCGATCGCCTCGTTCGTCGCGGACGCGACAGGCCAGTAGGACGGGCGATCGGCGGCGCGCCTGGTCGAACGCTGCCTTGACACATCGGTGGGTGTCGATCTATAGTCCTATCGACAATCGTCGATACGTGGGGAGCCTCCGATGCTGAATCTCTTCGGGACGAGCAAGACCAAGCGGGTCGAGGTCTGCGAGCGTTGCGGTGAGGTCTGTGACGCCGCCTGCCGCGCCGACGCCGCCCGCGAAGCCGCGCGGAACACCGTGCCGTACGGCCGGCGGCTCGCGTGACCGAGACGCTCGCCGCGGTTGCCTGCTGCGTGCCGCTCGCGGCACCGACGATCTCCGATGCGGAGGCCGAGGCGACGGCGGACGTCTTCCGGGCGCTTGCCGACCGTCACCGGGTGAAGATCGTCAATCTGCTGGCGAGAAGCGGCGAGCCCGTGTGCGCCTGCGAACTGATCGCACCGCTCGGACTCGGCCAGCCGACCGTCTCGCACCACCTGAAGAAGCTCACCGACGCCGGGCTGCTCGACCGCGAGCAGCGGGGCAAGTGGGCCTACTTCTCCCTGAACTCCGACGCGTTGCGCACCCTCGCCGCCGTCGCTGACCTGAAAGGAGTCTGCTGCTGATGTCTACGACTGCTGATCAACTACGCGAGGAAGTCCGGCGCCGCTACGCCGAGTCGGCCCTCGCCGTCACCGGGCGAAGCTCGTCCGGTTGCGGAAGCGACTCCTGTTGTGACGGCGAGAGCGACGCGACGACGTTCGGCGAGACGCTCTACGACGCCGAGCAGCGCGGCGAGCTCCCGGATGCTGCGGTGCTTGCGTCTCTCGGCTGCGGGAACCCGACCGCCGTCGCCGATCTGCACGAGGGAGAAACGGTCCTCGACCTGGGCTCCGGCGGCGGGATCGACGTGATCCTGTCCGCGAAGCGGGTGGGGCCGACGGGCACTGCGTACGGTCTCGACATGACCGACGAGATGCTCGCGCTCGCCCAGCAGAACGCGGCCGAGGCCGGCGCTGCGAACGCGCACTTCCTGAAAGGCATCATCGAGCAGATCCCGCTGCCTGCGAGCTCGGTCGATGTCGTGATCTCGAACTGCGTGATCAATCTCTCGACCGACAAGGCCGCAGTGCTGACCGAGATCGCGCGCGTGCTCAAGCCGGGCGGCCGCGTCGGCGTCAGTGACATCGTCGCCGAGGATCAGCTCTCCCACGACGATCGCGCGGCGCGGGGCTCGTACGTCGGCTGCATCGCCGGTGCGCTCTCCAGGAGCGAATACGTCGCCGGGCTGGAGGCAGCCGGGTTCGAGGAGGTCTCGGTCGAGTTCACGCACGAGGTCGCTGACGGCATGCACGGGGCGATCGTGAAGGCCCGCAAGACGGAGCAGTCGGACGCGGCGGGTCCGCTGCCTGTCATCCAGCCTGCTGCGAGCGCGGGGTGCTGCTGAGGGCGCACCACCGATGCGGCGAGAGCCGGAACTGTTGCTGACACCTCGGCAACGGGGAATCTTCCCCACTGGGGCTCAGCGCCGGCACGCGACAACTACGGTCTGGCCCTCGGTGATCTCCCGGATGCAGGGTCGAGCCCGGCGAGGGACCATACGGTCGAGATGTGCCGAACAACGGTGCCGGTGGTCGAGGACGACCGGAAGATCCGAGATCTCGTCGGTGCCGGTTCGCCACACGCCGTCCACCCGGGCCAGCCTGCGACCGCGGGAGCGGCAGCATGAAGGAGATGCTGCTTGTCGGCCGTGGCGGCGAAGGAGTCGTGCTCGCCTCGCAGATTCTCGCCGAGACGTTCGCCCGCGCAGGATTCTGGGTGCAGAGCTTTCCCGAGTTCAAGGCCGAGAGACGCGGAGCGCCGATCTCGGCCTTCCTGCGCTGGGACGAGACGTCGCCCATCCACCGCCGCTACAAGGTGCGTGAGTGCGACGTTCTCGTCGTCGTCTCTCCGTCACCCCCGTCGCCGGATGTCCTGCGCACCGTCAAACCCGGTGGGCTGATCGTCCTGAATCGCGACACGCGCTTCCCCCACACGGGTCCGTTCGACATCGCGCGTGTTCCGGCCTCGCGTATCGCGCAGGGAAACGACATCCTCTCGTCGGAAGGTCGGCCGATGGGCAACGTGGCCATGCTCGGCGCCTGCGTGCGGCTTCTCGTTCCGCACGGGCTCG
>DATEXK010000300.1:0-6921 GCA_035257065.1 Gaiellaceae bacterium
GGTGCCGCTGCTCGTGATCGGCCCAGGCGTCAAGACGGGCATCCCGATCGAGTACGACTCGCCCCGAGAGGTCGGGCCCGACCGGATCATGAATGCGGTCGCCGCGAAGGAGCGCTACGGCGCGCCCGCGATCGTCGTCGATTTCGGGACCTCGACGAACTTCGACGTCGTCTCGTCCGAGGGCGCGTACGTCGGCGGCGTGCTCGCACCCGGCGTGGAGATCTCCATGGACGCGCTGTTCGCCCGCGCCGCACGACTCATCAAGATCGACTACGTCGAGCCACCGCACGTGATCGGCAAGACGACTGCGACCGCGCTGCAGTCGGGTCTGATCTACGGCTTCGCCGGGCAGGTCGACGGGATCGTCGACGCGATCCGCGGCGAGCTCGGCGCCGACGCACCGGCGATCGCGACCGGCGGCCTTGCCGACCTGATCGCGCCACACGCGCGGACGATCTCCAAGATCGACCCGTTCCTCACGCTCGACGGTTTGCGGATCGTCTGGGACCGCAACCGCTAACCGCCGCCGTAGACCGAGATCGGCAGCCGGTCGAGCAGGACGTCGTCGTCCGGATCGGGTAGCTCGGCCTCGAGCCGCTCGACGAGAGCGGCCGCGTCCGGCGCCGCCGCGAGCAGTCGCGTCACGACCTCCTCGGTCGAGTGCAGCATCACGATCTCCTGCTTGAACGGACGCGGGAAGCGTCCGTGCCCGAGATACCACCCGTAGAACTTCTTCAGGAAGCCCGACGCGCGCCGCTCACCGAGCTCGCGCACGGTCTCGCGGATGAACACGATCAGCTCCGCGGCGACCTCTTCGCGCGACGGCTGCTCGGTGTCGCCGAACACGATCTCGCGAATCGCCCACGGATTACCCTGCGCACCGCGGCCGACCATCACCGCCGCGGCGCCGGTCGCAGCGAGCACGGCCAGTGCCTTCGCGTGCGAGGTGACGTCGCCGGACGCGATCACCGGGACGTCGACGAGCTCGACGAGCTCGGCGGTCAACGAGTGGTCGGCGTAGCCCGTGTACATCTGCCGGGCCGAGCGCGGGTGCAACGTCAGCGTCGCCGCCCCGGCCTCGACGAGCCGCGGCCCGACTTCGAGGCACGCGCGCGAGCCGTCTTCGACGCCGCGGCGCATCTTCACGCTCACCGGCACGGAGACCGCCGACGCCACCGCCTCGGTGATCCGGCACGCAAGGTCGGCATCCTGCAGCAGGCAAGCTCCGGCACCGGTCTTCGTCACCTTCCGGACGGGGCAGCCGAAGTTCATGTCCACGAGGTCGGCGCCGGCTGACTCGACCATCCGCGCCGCCTCGGCCATCGCCTTAGGGTCGGATCCGAAGATCTGGATTGCGAGCGGGTGCTCGTCGGACGCGACGCGCAGATACCCGAGCGTGCGCTCGTTCCCGTGCTCGATCCCGGCGCAGGAGACCATCTCGGAGCAGACGAGGCCCGCGCCGTAGCGCCGGCCCTGGCGCCGAAACGCCTGGACGCTGACGCCCGCCATGGGCGCGAGGACCACCCGGGTCGGCACCTCGACCTCGCCGATCCACCAGGATTCCCTGAGATTCACGCTCATAGCGAGGGATGGTACCGCCCTTGTGTTGACGGTCCCGTGGCGCCGGAGGTACCATCCGCCCCCGCTGACGGCGGCATCGCCTGCGGTTTCTTCGTGCAAGGGGGCAGGGTGAAGGAAGTCATTCTCACGTCCGAGGGGTTCGAGAAGCTCAAGGACGAGATTCAGTACCTCTCGAACGACCGGCGCCGCGAGGTGGCGGAACGGATCCGCGTCGCGCGCGAGTTCGGCGACATCGCCGAGAACGCCGAGTACGACACGGCGAAGACCGAGCAGGGCCATCTCGAGGCGCGCATTGCGCTGCTCGAGGAGCGGCTCGCGAACGCGCGCGTCGTGACGAAGAAGGAGATCAAGTCGGGCGAGGTCTCGATCGGGACGAAGGTGCGCCTCCGCGACGTCGGGGCGAACAAGACGGTCGAGTACCACATCGTCGGCTCGGCCGAGGCCGATCCCGCCGAGAACAAGCTCTCGAACGAGTCGCCCGTCGGCAAGGCGATCATGGGCCGCAAGAAGGGCGAGACCGTCGAGGTCGCCGCGCCGCGCGGCAAGCTCAAGTTCAAGATCATGGACATCAAGGCGGCCTAAGGCCGGAGTCCATGTTCGAGCGCTTCACGGAGCGGGCTCGACAGGTCGTCGTCCTCGCGCAGGACGAGGCGCGCTCGCTGCGCCACAACTACATCGGCACCGAGCACCTGCTGCTCGGGCTGCTCCGCGAAGAGGAGGGGCTCGCTGCGCGCGTGCTGGGCGAGCTCGGCGTGGAGCTCGAGGCGGTGCGAGCCCAAGTTGGGCGCGTCGTCGGCGAGGGCGAGGAGATCACGACGGGTCAGATCCCGTTCACGCCGCGCGCGAAGAAGGTGCTCGAGCTGGCACTGCGCGAGTCACGCTCGCTTGGTCACCAATACATCGGCACCGAGCACATCCTGCTCGGTCTCGTCCGGGAGAACGACGGCGTCGCGGCTCGGATCCTGATCGACCTCGGTGTTGACGCCGAGACGATCCGAGAGGCGGTCGGCCGCCTGCTCTTGGGACCGGGACAGACGGTCTCGGCGATGACGATGACGCGCACGGCTCCGCTGACCGGCGCTGCGCGCGGCGCACGCATCCCTCCGGTTGCAATGCTCGTCACCGGCTGGCTGCTGTTCGCGCTCGCGCTCGGCGTGGGCGTGCTCGTCGGCTGGGCGATCTGGGGCTGACCGCCCGTAGACTCGCTCGCATGACCGCGCCGAAGAGGTTCCCCGACCGGGACGAGATCGCCGCCGTTCGTGTGGAGACCGAGCCGCTCGACGACGGCGCAACAGGCGAGGCGCAGCGCCGGCTCGCCGGCCGCGTGATGGCGCGCCGCGACATGGGGAAGCTCGTGTTCCTCGACCTCGTCGACCGCTCCGGACGGATCCAGCTGCTGTGCCATGTCGAGCGCACGGGCGAGATCGACGTGCATCTCGGCGACATCGTCGGCGTCGCGGGATCGCCCGCGAAGTCGCGGCGCGGCGAGCCGTCGCTGATGGTCGATGCGCTCGAGGTGCTTTCGCGCATCCGGACGCCGCTGCCCGACACGTTCCACGGGCTCACCGACGTCGAGCAGCGCTACCGGCGGCGCTATCTCGACCTCCTGATGAACGAGGAGACGCGCCATGACGCCGTGCTGCGCTCCAGGATGGTCGCGACGATCCGCCGCATCCTCGACGAGTGGGGCTTCGTCGAGGTCGAGACGCCCGTGCTACAGCCGCGCTACGGCGGCGCGTTCGCGGAACCGTTCGTCACGCACTACAACGCGCTCGACGCGGACTACTACCTGCGGATCGCGACCGAGCTCTATCTCAAGCGCTTGATCGTCGGCGGGCTCGAGAAGGTCTACGAGCTCGGCAAGGACTTCCGCAACGAGGGCGTCTCGTTCAAGCACAACCCCGAGTTCACGATGCTCGAGTGGTACGAGGCGTACGCCGACTACCGCGACACGATGGAGCGGATCGAGCAGCTCGTCTCGCGCGCGGCGCACGACGTGCTCGGCACGACGAAGGTCTCGTTCCGAGGGCACGAGATCGACTTCGCACCGCCGTGGCGCCGCGTGAAGTTCGTCGACGCGCTCGGCGAGCACGGGCTCTGGACGCGCGACGAAGCGGAGCTACGGCGCCTGCTCGAAGCGCGCAACGTCGACGTGTCGCACGATCCGACGTGGGCCAAGCTGATCGACCACGCGCACTCGCACTTCGTCGAGCCGGCATTGATCCAGCCGACGATCCTCTATGACTATCCGGTGGAGCTCTCGCCGTTCGCACGCGCGACGGACGACGATCCGTCGCTCGTCGAGCGCTTCGAGTACTTCGCCGGCGGCATCGAGCTCGGCAACGCGTTCACGGAGATCAACGACGCCGAGGAGCAGGCTGAGCGGTTTGCGTTCCAGGGTGGCGAACGCGACGCGGGCGACGTCGAGGCGGAGGAGGGCGATCCCGACTACGTCGAGGCGCTGTCGTACGGTATGCCGCCCACCGGCGGCATCGGGCTCGGGATCGACCGGCTCGCCATGGTCTTCGCCGGCAAGGAGTCGATCCGGGACGTCGTTCTCTTCCCGGCGCTTCGCGCGCGCGACTAGTGGTCTGACCGGTGACGTTCCACGGTTTCCGGGTCGCCAGCACCAAGCGGGAGGCCGGCGGCGCTCGCCGTCAATGCTGGTGGCATTGGCAAGGGCGTCGGTGGACTCCCGCGCAGCGTGATCGCGGGCCGGAGACCCTGCGAACGTTGCCGGTCAGGCCACTACTGGACGGTGACGGCCGCGGCCCGCGTCGACGCGACGACGTCGGCGAGGATCTCGTCGAGGCTGCGCGTCGGTTGCCAGCCGATCTCCGCCGTCACCTTCTCGATCGCGGGCTGCCGGTGGAGCATGTCCTCGATCCCCTGCCCGTAGACCTCGTTGTACGGCACGTAGACGATCTCGGAGCTCGAGCCGGTGAGCGCGATGACGCGCTCCGCAAGCTCGCCGATGGTCACGCGCTCGATCGACCCCACGTTGAAGATCTCGCCGGCGGTGTCGGCGTCCATCAGCCCGGAGAGCGCACGGATCGTGTCCTGCACGTGGCAGAAGCAGCGCGTCTGCGTGCCGTCCCCGTGGATCTCGAGCGTGTCGCCGGCGAGCGCCGCCTGCACGAAGCGCGGGATGACCATGCCGTACTGCCCGCTCTGACGCGGGCCGACGGTGTTGAAGAGGCGCACGATGACACAGTCGAGGCCGCGCTCCTGGTGGTACGCGAGCGTGAGGAACTCGTCGAGCGCCTTCGACTCTGCGTACGCCCAGCGTCGCTGGGTCGTCGGGCCGTACATCCGCTTGCTCTCCTCGCCGAGCGCCTCGGGCTCGCGCCGGTCGCCGTAGACCTCCGACGTCGACGCGATCAGTACGCGCTTGCCAAAACGGTGGCAGTGGTCGAGCACCTCTTCGGTGCCCTGGATGTTCGTGACGAGCGTGTGCACCGGCTCTTCGACGATCAGCCGAACGCCCACGGCTGCGGCGAGATGGAACACGACGTCGCTGCGATGCACGAGCTCGTTCACGACCGATGACTTGAGGACGGAGTCGACGACGAGGTGGAACGCGGGGTGCGCGCGCAGAGGCGCGACGTTCTTCTCCGCGCCCGTCGAGAGGTCGTCGAGGACGTAGACCTCCCAGCCGTTCGCGAGGAGAAGCTCCGCGAGGTGCGATCCGATGAAGCCCGCGCCGCCGGTGATGAGCGCCGTGCGGCTGCGCGTGTCGGTGCTCATGCTGCGCCGATCGTAGCGATCCGACGTGAAGAAACGGTCGGCGTGCCGCCTCCAGGAGCTCACAAACGTCGGGTAGTCCGAGCCGTGAGCCGATAATGCACGGGTGCGATCAATCGTCCCCCGTTCGGTGGGCCCCTGGCTCGCCGTGCTCACGCTCACCGCGGCGGGCACCGCCGCGGCCGTCGGGTACGGACTGACGGCGCCGAAGCAGTATCGCGCGACGGCGCAACTGCTCGTCTCGCCCGTCTCCGTCAACGATCCGACGTTCACCGGTCTCGACGTCCTGCGTGACTCGAGCGGCAAGCGGACCGCAGCCGCGAGCGCCGCCGCACTCCTTCGCTCGCCGCAGGTCGCGGACGTCGTGCGCGCCGACCTCGGGCTCGCGCGCTCGCGCGACTCGCTGCTCTCTGCGCTCGATGCGCATGTCGTCGGTTCGAGCGACGTCGTCGCGGTCACGGTCCAGGACACGTCGGCGGCCGGAGCCGCTCAGCTCGCGAACGCGTTTGCCGACGGGCTCGTCAAGCAGCGGACGGCGAGCTTCCAGAGCCAGCTGGCCACGACGATTCGCCGCGACCAGCAGCTCCTGAACGCCATCACACCCGGCCAGCGCGCGACGGGCGCGGGAGCCGAGCTCCAGAAGCGCCTCGCCGTCCTGCAAGGCTTTCAGGGCCAGCCCGACCCCACGCTCCGTCACGCCGGGCAGGCGTCCGCGCCCGCGTCGCCTTCCTGGCCGAAGCTGCCGAGGCTCGCGGCCATCGGCGCCGGGGCGGGGCTCGCAGCCGGTCTGCTCGCTGCGCTCGTGATCGGTGTCGGCCGGTTCCTTCGCCGTCCGCGTGCCGAACGAGACGCGTCGTATGATGGCGGGGTGTCCGAGCGGCTCGTGGAGCGGCTCGAGCAGCGCGTGACCGAGCGGGTCGCCGCGCTCGAGGAGGAGCGCCACCGCCTGTCCGCCCGTGAGGCCGCGCTCGCCGCGCGGGAACGCGACGTCTCCGCGAAGCTCGACGAGCTGCGGGCCGCGATCGCGGCGGCTCCGGACTCGAGCGGTGGCGGCGCCGCCCTGGCGAACGCCGCGGCCGTCGAAGCGCTCGCCGCACGCGCGGCCGCTCTCGACGGTCGACTCACGGAGCTGACGGAGCGGGAGATGGATCTCGCGCGTCGCACGGCCGAGCTCGCGGAGCGGGAGCAAGGGAAGGACACAGAGGCGGAGCCGGCTGACCGGCTCGCCGCGCGTGAGGCTGCACTCGCCGAGCGAGAGGAGGAGGCCGCGGCAAAGCTCGACGAGCTGCGCGCCGCGCTCGCGGCGGTTCCGGAGGCGCCCGTCGCCGAGCCGTCCGAAGCCGAGGAGCTGCTCGCCGGACGGTCGGCGGTGCTCGATGCGCGGGTTGCGGAGCTGACGCAGCGGGAGCTCGGCCTTGCCCGTCGCGCCGCCGAGGTCGCAAAACGGGAGCATGAGGCAACCGCGCGGGTGGAAGAGCTCGCCCGGCACGCCTCCGAGCCCCCGGACGAGGCGGCCGTCGAGGCGCTCGCCGAACGGTCGGCGGCGCTCGACGCACGGGTTGCGGAGTTGACGCAGCGGGAGCTTGGCCTCGCGCG
>DATEXK010000301.1:0-6145 GCA_035257065.1 Gaiellaceae bacterium
GCCGTTACCGGCGCCGTTCGAGCCCATCGGCCTCCACGCGGTTCCGTCGAAGCTGGCGACGCCGTCCGCCGCGGGGTTTCCATCGGCGTTCTGGAACGAGCCGGTCACGACGAGCTGCGAGCTCGTCGCGGCCATCGCATAGATGAACGCCGTCTGTGGGAGCCACCCGTCCGTGCCCGCGGTGTTTGCACCGACAGCGCTCCACGCCGAGCCGTTCCACTTCGCGACGTGGTCGGCCTGCGGGATGCCGGCGACATTCACGGAGTCTGTGCCGATGTAGACGTCGTTGCCGCTCGACGTCATGCTGCGAACGTAGTCGTCGACCGCGCCGCCGCCCGCGCTCGGGCCCGTGCCCAGCGCATGCCACGTGCCGTCGTAGGCCGCGACGTGGTCGGCCGCGGGGATCCCCGCCATGTTGATGAACTGCCCGCCGGCGTACAGCGTGCCGTTCGCATCGCGGGTGAGTGCATAGACACCGCCGTTGATGTCCCCGTCGCGGATGGTCGTGGATCTCGCGACACCGGTGTTCAGATCGCACGCGAGCAAGAAGTCGGCAGAGGGAATGCCTGCCCGTTGTCCGACTCCGCGCTGAGCGCGTAGACGGCGCCGTTCAGCGGAGCGACGGTCGGTGTCTTGAACTCGCCGAGGTGGTCCCAGCCACCGGGGCCGGCCGCGACGCACCGGCGACGACGAACGTGAGGGACAACGCAACCACCAGCGTCCACCGTGCTCGCTTCGTTGCTGGCCTCACGGTACGCGCTCCCTTCGGTTGAACGCCACGGAACGAACCGTCCGGGTCTCAGCCGGTGCGGGAGTCTACCGTGGCTCGAGGGAACGGATCCGGCGCGGGCCAGATCAGCCTGGAACGGCGATGACGACCTTTCCCTGGGCGTGTCCGTCTCCGAGATACGTGAGCGCTTCGGGTAGATCGCTCAGCGCATACCGCCTGTCGATGACAGGCGTCACTGTCCCGGCCTCCAGAAGCTGCGCCAGGACGACCAGATCCGCTTTGTCGAACTTCGCGAGGAACAGCACCACTCGACGGCTCCCGACAAGCGAAGCGAGCCAGACACCGCCGAAATGACGGAGAGGTCCGAACCAGTGATGGCCGCCCTTCGGTCCTCCGACGACGACGAGAGTCGCCTTGTCGGCCAGGACGCGCGTGCACTCCGACCACGACCGGTTCCCCGCGATGTCGAGCATCAGGTCATAGCGCTGCCCGCTGAGGGTGAAGTCCTCTTGGGTGTAGTCGATGACGTGGTCTGCGCCGATCGACCGCACGATGTCCACGTTCCGCGTGCTGCACACGCCCGTGACTTCGGCTCCGAACGACTTGGCGATCTGGACGGCGAAGGTGCCCACGCCGCCCGACGCGCCGTTGATCAGGACCTTGCGCCCCGCCTGGAGCTTCCCCTTGTCGCGAAGACCCTGCAACGCGGTCAGCGCCGCCACGGGCACGGCGGCCGCCTGCTCGAACGTCACGTTGGCGGGCTTCGACACCACCGCTCGCTCTTCGCGAACACAGACGTACTCGGCGAAGGCCCCGTTCTTCCCGCCGAACACCTCGTCGCCCGGTTGGAACCGGGTCACACCGGCGCCGACCGCTTCGACAGTCCCTGCATAGTCGACGCCGAGCGCTCCGCTCTTCGGCTTGCGGAGCCCTGCTTGCAGGCGCGCGATGTACGGGTCGCCCGTCAGGGTGTGCCAGTCCACCGGGTTCACGGAGGTCGCGTGCACGCGCACCAGCACCTCGTCGTCTGCGACGACGGGCCTCTCGACCTCTCGGAGCTGGAGAACGTCAGCCGGCGACCCGTACGTGTCGTAGACGAGCGCCTTCATCGGGTGCCACCGCCGACGACTGTCAGGACGACGTTGCCCGTCTTCTGTCCGGTCTCGACGTACCTCGTCGCCTCGACCACCTGCTCGAGCAGATAGGACCGGTCGATGACCGCCCGATACTTGCCGGCCTCGATGAGCTCCTTGAGGAACAGAACCTCGTCCCTCGTGTACCTGGGCATCGGGAGCGTCACCTTCTTGTCTCCGATCAACCGCGTCAGCAAGGTGAGTAGCGGAACGTGCCACATGAATCCGAGGTCGGTCTCGAAGTACGTCCCGCCGGGCTTCAGCGAGCGTCTGCACCGCCGGAACGAGTGCTTGCCGACGGCGTCGAAGATGACGTCGTACGTCTTGCCGTTCTTCGTGAAGTCCTCGTGCAGGTAGTCGATGACCTCGTCTGCTCCGAGCGACTTCACGAGCTCGACGTTCTTCGTGTTGCAGACCGCGGTGACGTGCGCGTCGTAGTACCTGGCGAGCTGTACCGCTGCGGTGCCGATGGATCCAGAGGCGCCGTAGACGAGAATGCTCCGCCCGTTCCGAAGGTCTGCGTTTCGCACGCACGCCAGCGCGATGCTCGCTCCGTCGCAGACCGCCGAAGCCTCCTCGAAGGTCATGCCGGCCGGCTTGTGCACCAGCGCGCCGCGCTCCCCGATGCAGATGTACTCGGCATGTGCACCCGATCGGAGGCCGAAGACCTCGTCGCCGACCGCAAACTCGGTGACAGCTGCGCCGACTGCCTCGACCTCGCCGGCCAGCTCACTGCCGAGGATGTTCCGCTTCGGTCGGAGCAGGCCCGTGAAGAAGCGGGTGAAGAACGGCTCGGCTTCGCGCCAGCCGCAGTCCGACCGGTTGACCGTCGTAGCGTGGATCTTGACCAGCACCTCGTCGTCCTTGGGTACCGGCCGCTCGACTTCTGCAAGTCGCAGGACGTCCGGCGGCCCGTACTTCTCGTAGACAACGGCTCTCATCGGTTGTCCTTCCGTTTCTCGATCGAGTGCGGGCACCGGATCGGTCCCCCGGTCTTCCACGCGCGCCCCGCTCGAAACAGCTCCGCAGGCTTGCCGCCCGCCGCGCCGGGCTGAGCTCGGCGCCCGGTCGCGATCACCCAACCGTCCTCCGCGACGAGACTCCGACGGAAGTTCGCGGCGTCGAGTTGCACGCCCCAGACGGCCTCGTACACCGCCCGCAGCTCGGCCAGCGTGAACGTCGCTCCAGCGAACGCCGTTGCGATGCCCGTGACCTCCAGCTCGACGCGAACACGCTCGACCGCGTCGCGCACGATCTGCAGATGATCAAACGCGAGATCGATCTTCCCGTTGAGCACGTCGGACACCGGGATCAGGGCCGCCGCTGCAGCGTCCGAGCCCCCCACCACCGCCCCCACGTCGCGAAGCACTGCGAGATACGCGATCGTCACGACGTTCATCCGCGGGTCGCGCCCGGGATCGCCGTAGGCGCCGAACTGCGTCAGCAAGCTGGCGGCGTCGACGCCGGTCTCCTCGACCAGCTCCCGCTTCGCCGCCTCGTCCAGGGTCTCGGTGGGACGCTTGAACCCACCCGGGATCGCCCACATTCCCTCGAACGGCGCCTCACCACGGCACACGAGCAGCACGTGGAGCATGCCCTCGGACATGGTCAGGACCACCACGTCCACCGTCACCGCAAACGCCGGGAACTGCGAGGGGTCGTAGTCCACCGGTATCCCTGCGTTCCTCCTTTTGGTCGTCATGACTCTTACCGTATCAGACGGTTCTCGTCTTGTCGACTAGAACTTCGAGCGTGGCCATTCGAACGGTGGGAAGCGCGGCCACTCGCACATCGTTGCAAGACTCCGGAGATGAAGATCGAGCTCCTGTACTGGGATGGATGCCCGTCGTACCCGGAGGCGCTGGAGCTGCTGCAGAGTGTGCTCGCCGAGCGGGGGCTCGACACGACCGTCGAGTTGTGCGAGGTGCAGACCGACGAGGAGGCGCAGCAGCTCCGCTTTCCCGGCTCGCCGACGATCCGCGTCGACGGGCGCGACGTCGACGCGTCCGGTGCAGAGTCCCGACCCGCGCTGACGTGCCGCATCTATCTCCTCGCGGACGGGCGCGTATCCCCGATCCCGAGCCGCGAACAACTCGAGGAGGCCCTCACGTGAACGTTGCCCTTGCGCAGACTGCGCCGTCGTTTACCCTGCCCGGCGTCGACGGCAGTGACCATTCGCTCGACGACTACAGCGACGCGCGCGTCCTCGTGCTCGTCCAATCGTGCAACCACTGCCCCTACGTCCAGGCGTGGGAGAACAGGCTGATCGCGATCCAGAAGGATTACGCCGAGCGAGGCGTGCGCTTCGTCGCGATCTCGTCGAACGACGCCGCGAGTCATCCCGAAGACTCCTTCGACGAGATGCAGACGCGCGCGCGAGAGCGGAGCTTCAACTTCGACTACCTGTACGACGAGCAACAGAGCATCGCGCGCGCACTCGGTTCCGAGCGGACGCCTGAGGTGTTCGTCTTCGACAGCAACCGCAAGCTCGCCTACCACGGAGCGATCGACGACAACAGGGACGAGACGGCGGTTGCGACCCACTACCTGCGCAACGCACTCGACGCTGTGCTTGACGAAGCGGTGCCGGCCGTCACCGATACTCCCGCCGTCGGGTGCACCGTGAAGTGGCGGACATAGACCTCCGCTAGAGGAGGCCGTTGGTGAGCGTGAGCGTAAGGCGGCCGCGAGAGGCGTTCTTGCGCGTGTCGGCGGATTCGACGTCAATTCGGTACGACCCGTCGGGGTGGCGGCGCGTGTCGAAGGCGGCTGCGAGCTGGAAGCGGAAGAGCCCCGGCTTGTTGGGATGGTTTTGGGAGGTTCCGGGTGCGTAGACCGCGCCGAAGTGCGAGGCGGGCGGCAGCGTGGCACGAAAGTCGGCGACGATCCGCCACGGCACAACGGCGCGCCCGTTGCGGACGAGCCGCCAGCGCAGCAGGGCCGGCGTGACCGGCATCCCGTGCCAGGGCGGCGGTGCCGAAATCGGAGGGATGTCGTGTGCTTCGGCGATCAGATCGACGACACCTGCGAGGGTATTCGGATCGAGTGGGACACCGCGTCGTTCGGCCACGATCCGGTCGACGACGGGAGCACCGAAATCTGAGAACGGCGTCAGGGCGCCCTCGCGCAACGGGTTCCAGTACTCACCGCCGCTCCGTTCGGCGAAATGGACGTGACCCCATCCCTTCGCGATGTGCCCTAGCAGCGCGTGCTGGGCCACGTGTTCTCCGTGCCGCACCACCGGCACGATGTGCCAATAACCGTGCTCGCGGTCGCCCCCAGCCTCGACGACCGCGACGTTTTGCTCGCCTTCGAGGTCGACGGTTCCCGGCTGCACGGCGTACACGGGCGTCCCGTCCGGCGCGGAGACGTCGATGCCGAAGTGGAACGCCTTCGCACCACGGTCGCCGATGCGCGGATCGCAGAAGAAGCCGCGCACGGGATGTTGCCGGTCAAACGGCGCGACAGGCCACCCGTAGGTCATGCGGTCCCCGCGTCCGTCCACCGCGCTACAAGCTCGGCGATCATTGCCGCGGCTGCATATCCACTCGTCAAACGACGCCGCACGCTCCGGCGCAACGAGCGCAACGGCTTGATCTGCTAGAGCGTCTTTCCAAATGCGTTGAGGTAGGACTGCTGCTTCGGGTCGGTGAAGAACGTGTGCGCGGCGGCTTGGCCCCAGGTGTAGAGGTTGTCGGCATCGGTCCGTGTGAGTCCGAAGTTCGTGGTGCTGATGCCGTGGGTCGGGATGCTGACTGTCCGCGCCGAGACGGCCTGTTCCAACTGCTGGCGGTCCCATGCCTCGGTCGCAGCCGAGAACATCGCCTTCAGAAGCGGCACCGACCAGAGCGGCCGAGGAATCTTCCGATACGGCAAGCCCTCGGTCACACTGGCGCCAGGGTGCAGGCGGAACCCCCAGGTCGGTCGCTTCGGATTGGGCGAGTCGAACAGCCAGATCGGGAAGTTGGAGAGCAGGCCGCCGTCGACCATGTAGTAGGGCCTGCCGCCCTGGTGCAGCGTCACCGGGGCAAAGAGGAACGGGTAGCTCATGCTCATCCGCACCGCGTCGATGATCGGGAAGCTGTCCTTGTCGAACGTCTTCCCGTTCTCGTCCTCGTAGTCGGGCAGGTCGTCGGGCAGGATCGCCATCCGGCCGCTGGTCACGTCGGAGGCGATGACGTGCAGCCGGTAGGTCGCCCGCGCGTATTTCTCGTCGCTGATATCGGGGAGCTCCGAGCGGGGCGGTAGGTCGCGCCGCTTCACATCGGCGAAGGTCAGCTCA
>DATEXK010000302.1:0-2500 GCA_035257065.1 Gaiellaceae bacterium
TCCGTCGTCCGCGAGTTGACCGGCGACCGTCCACGTTCCGGCCTGGAGGTCGACGTCCCTGAAGCGCACACCGAGCGCCTCCGACACACGTGCGCCGGTCTCCGCGATGAACGTGACGAGCGGGCGGTATGTCGCGCCGACCTTGGCGAGCGCCAGCTTGACCTCCGCGTCGGTGAGCGCGCGCGGCTCGAACTTGGTCGCATCGGTGCGACGCAGGTCGCGTGGGAAGCGTTCGCGTGCCCGGCTGACCGGGTTCTCTGAGGCGAGCCCTTCCGCGACCGCCCAGGCGAGCAGCACCGAGAGCACGGACAGGACGTTGCGGTGCGTCTTGCTCCGCATCTTCGGCAGGCCGCGGGCGAACCTGCGAACGGCGTGGGCATCGAGGTCGCACACGCGCAGGCGGCCGAGCGTCGGCACGACGTGGAGGTCGATCCGGGTGAGCCAGTCCTCGCGCGTTCGCGGCGAGATCGCAGGGTCGGCCTCGGCTGCCTGCCGGAACTTCTCCGCGAGGCGGGCGACGGTGAGTGTGCGGTCGACGGTCACGTGGTCGCTGGTGCGTGCTGTGCTGCGGAGCTTCTCGACCTCGGCGGCGGCGGCGGTCTTGTTGCGGGCGGCGAGCTTGCGGTTGACGATCCGCCCGTCGAGCCTGCCGCGGTATTCGAACACCTCGCGGCCGTCGCTGGTCTTACGCAGGTAAAGCCCGGGGACGCGCCGAGCGAGTACCTCGACGGGGGTGCGCAGCTTCTTCTCCTATGGTGGCGCGGCGGGACCATCCCGCCGCGGCTGCTTGATGTGTACACCCCGGGGGTTTAAGTCCAGGTGGAGGCCTTGAAGGCGTGTCAGCCGCAACTCGGTCGCGAGCGCGAAGAGGCGAACTCCTGCGTCGCCAGCGTCACTAGCGTCACTTGCGCTGGCATGACGTCCGGGTGGTGACGCCGGTGACGGCGGTGCCTCGGGTCCTACACCTAGCGGGGCACGCGGAGGCCGGGGCCGTCGAGTTGGCGCACGTTTGTACTACATTTGTCCACTCGGGGACCGTACTGCCGGTCAGTGTCCGTTCGCTCCCGACGCGCGACCATTCGAGCTCTCGGTATGCAAGCGGGGGTGATGAACCGGTCTCGATCGTTGACGTTCGCTGCGAGTCTCTCACTTGTAGCCTACGCAGGCGCGTGTGCCTCGGTGCGCCCTCATGCGAGGCCGCGTTTCCGGGCGGCCGTGCTCGCCGTTGCCGTTCTATCGGCCGCGGGTCTTGCCCTTGCGTTTCTGTTGTTCGCCGCTCCGAGCCGTGGGGCTGGGCCGGGGGTGCCGTTTCGGATCGTGCTTACGAACGACGCCTACTGGACGCTTGCTGTGGATCACCGTGGTGTCGCCTACGGGGTGGCGCAGACGGGGCCGTCGTCCTCGTACCGTCTTTACAGCTCGACCGATGAGGGGCAGACATGGACACCGGTCGCGGACTTTCCGTCCTGCTCTCGGGTGACAGACATCAGCGTGCTCGGTGACGACACGCTGCTCGCCCACGTAAATAACTGCTCCAACATCACCATCTACCGGTCCGCCGACCACGGTTCGACCTGGACGCCGGTGTTCACCTTCCCGCAACCCGTGGATTACCGCACGCTGACGCCGCACTCGATCACCGACGACGGCCACTCGGTCTATATCGGCAGCTACAACACGCTCGACGACTCGGCGCACGAGAACTGGGTGTGGCGCTCCGACGACGACGGGCAGACGTGGCAGGTCGTGTTGGACACGACGACGCACCGGCACATCCACTTCGTGCAGGCCGACCCGACCACGCATTGGGTCTATGTCGGCTACGGCGACACCGGCCGCGCCGAGATCGACGTCAGCCGTGACCAGGGAGCGACCTGGTCGCCGCTCTGCACGGGCGACCAGTGTCTCGCCGTCGATATGGCCTTCGATCCATCGGGCTTCGCGCTCTTCGGCCAGGACGTCCCCTACGGCTCCGACAACATCCAGCGCGTCGACCTGGCAACAGGCGCCGTCAGCACGGTCATGCCCCTGCCCGGGATCTCCTACTCGACCCTGCGACTGCCCGGTGGGGTGTGGCTGATCGGGACCACGCACGGCGCCGGCACGGCCTACGTTCCCGGAGACCTCGACGTGCACCTGTTCGCGAGCATCGACAACGGCCAGACCTTCTCCGACGTCTACGACACGCCCTACGACCCCAACGACTGTTGCTTCGCGCTCAAGGTGCAGTTCGCATATCCCAACGGCGACTTCCCGATCCAGGTGGGCGGCGGAACCATAGTCGCCCACATCGACAGTTCGTCCTCACAGCCTGTGAATACGGGCCTGCCGGTGATTAGCGGCAACGCGGTCGACGGGCAGCTGCTGTCGGCTTCGACGGGCGTCTGGTCGGGTAGCCCGACCGGTTATGGGTATGAGTGGCGTCGTTGTGATGCGGCGGGTGCGGGTTGTGTGGCGATCGGGGGCGCGTCTGGGTCGGGCTACACGTTGGCGGCTGGGG
>DATEXK010000303.1:0-5969 GCA_035257065.1 Gaiellaceae bacterium
CTGCCCGACGATACGGTGAAGGCGACGATGGACTTTCGCGTGTCGATCAAGGGGCCGCTGACGACGCCGGTGGGCGGCGGGATTCGCAGCCTGAATGTGGCGCTGCGGCAGTTGATGGACCTGTACCAGTGCATACGGCCGGTGAAGTACTACGCGGGCGTGCCCAGCCCGGTGAAGCATCCGGAGAGGCTGAACGTGGTGATCTTCCGCGAGAACACGGAGGACATCTACGCCGGCATCGAGTGGGAGGCCGAGAGCGACGACGCGCGCAAGGTCATCGCCTTCCTCCAGGACGAGATGGGCGTGCGCAAGATCCGGTTCCCGGACACCTCGAGCATCGGGATCAAGCCGGTGTCGCGCGAAGGAACCGAGCGCCTCGTGCGCAGGGCGATCCGCTACGCGCTCGACAACGGGCACACCTCGGTCACGATCGTGCACAAGGGCAACATCATGAAGTTCACCGAAGGCGGGTTCCGGGACTGGAGCTATGCGCTCGCGGCGCGGGAGTTCGGCGCGCAGCCGATCGACGGCGGCCCGTGGCTCTCGCTCGAGGAGAACGGCCGGACGATCACGATCAAGGACGTGATCGCGGACGCGTTCCTGCAGCAGATCCTGCTGCGCCCGGGCGAGTACGACGTGATCGCGACGCTGAACCTGAACGGCGACTACATCTCGGACGCGCTCGCTGCGCAGGTCGGCGGCATCGGCATCGCGCCTGGCGCCAACCTCTCGGACGAGGTGGCGATGTTCGAGGCGACGCACGGCACCGCGCCCAAGTACGCGGGTCAGGACAAGGTCAACCCGGGCTCGCTGATCCTCTCCGCGGAGATGATGTTGCGGCACATGGGCTGGCTCGAGGCCGCCGACCTGATCATCAGCTCGCTCGGCGCCGCGATCTCCGACAAGCAGGTCACGTACGACTTCGCCAGGCTGATGGAGGGCGCGAACGAGATCTCGTGCTCGGCCTTCGGTCAGGCGATGATCGACCGGATGTAGCGCAACTCAGCCCGGGAAGCGGGGAGCGCGCCGTTCCTTCACGGACGCGATCCCTTCCTGGACGTCCGGGCCGGTCATTCCGAGGAACTCCAGGGCAAGCGACGCGTCGAACGCCGGGCCGGCGGCGCGGAGCCAGTTGTTCAGCGCGAGCTTCGTTTGCGCGATCGCGACCGCCGAACCATCCGCGAGGCGCCGCGCGATCTCGAGTGCCTTCGCCTCGAGCTCGTCTTCCGCGACGCAGAGCGAGACGAGCCCGATCCGCTCCGCCTCGGCGCCGTCGAGCGGCTCGCACAGCAGCAGGTGGTACTTCGCCTTCGCGAGGCCGCAGAGCAGCGGCCAGATGATGACGGCGTGGTCGCCGGCGGCGACGCCGAGCCGCGTGTGCCCGTCGATGATGCGGGCTGACGGCGTCGCGATCGAGATGTCGGCGAGAAGCGCGACCGCGAGCCCGGCGCCGACGCACGGGCCGGAGATCTCGGACACGATCGGTTTCGCGCAGTTGACGATGTTGTAGACGAGGTCGCGGGCCTCGTTGAAGACTCGAATGCGGGTGTCGAAGTCGGAGGCGATCTCGGCGACCAGGTCAAGATCGCCACCCGCGCTGAAGACGCCGTCGGCGCCTCGAACGAGCACCGCGCGCGTGTCCGGATCGGCGCTCACGGCCGGCCAAACGGCGGCGAGCTCCCCGTGCATCGCGGCGCCCACGGCGTTCAGCTTCCCGGGTGTGCGCAGCGTGATCCGGAGGATCCGGTCGGCAGGCCGGTCGAACTCGAGGCTGGGAAACGCTGCGTAGCGGTCGAGCACCGCCGGCGACACTACCGATCCGGCGGCTGTGGCGCGTTCTTGCGAAGCTATGGGCTACGAGCAAGGATCGATTGTCCGGTGTCGGACGCCTCGAGAGAAGGAGCCTGAGATGAGCGACAGCGTGTACCGCGTCACCGAGGTCATCGGCGTGAGCACGGACTCGTGGGAGGCGGCCGCGCGCAGCGCCGTCGAGACCGCGGCCCGCACCATTCGTGACCTGCGGGTCGCCGAAGCCTCGCGCTTCGACGTGACGATCAAGGACGGAAAGATCGCCGACTACCGTGTCCGGCTGAACATCTCGTTCAAGTACGACAGCGGAGATTGACGATCGAGGGAGATTCACAGGCCGTCCGCGAGCTGGTCGAGCGCTGGGCGGTCTGGCGCGACGCCGGCGATTGGGAGCGGTTCCGCACCGTCTGGCACGACGACGGGCGGATGATGGCGACCTGGTTCCAGGGGCCAGCTGACGACTTCATTCGCGTCAGCCGGGAAGGGTTCGAGCACGGCGCCCGGATCCTCCACTTCCTCGGCGGCTCCGCGGTCGACGTCTCGGGAGATCGCGCGGTCGCGCAGACGAAGATGACGATCACGCAACGCGCACTCGTACACGGTGTCGAGTGCGACGCCGTCTGCACCGGGCGTTTCTACGACTTCCTCGAGCGTCGTGACGGCCGCTGGGGGCTCGTGCTCCGGCAGCCGATCTACGAGCAGGACCGTCTCAATCCGGTCGACCCCGCGGTGCGCGTCGAGCTCGATCGGGCGGCGCTCGAGCGCTTCCCCGTGGGGTATCGCCATCTCGCCTATCTCCAGGCGCAGCTGGGCTTCGCCGTGAAGCCCGACATGCCGGGGCTCGTCGGGCCCGAGGTCGACGCGCTGTATGTGAGCGGGGCGCGCTGGCTCGCGGGCGAGCCGCTCGACCGGTGACGGCTCTTAGCTGCGTCTGTCTTACCTGGGTCTCAGGTTCGGCTGATTGGATCGAACCACTGTGGGGGACATGAAGAGGGCACTCCGGCTGCTCGTCGAGCGACGCCCGTCGCCTGCGCTCGTCGTGGCATGCGTCGCGCTGTTCGTGGCGCTCGCCGGCACGGGGGTGGCCGCGGTGGTGGCGCTCGTGCCGAACAACAGCGTCGGCACCGCGCAGCTGCGCAACAACGCGGTCGTGTCGGCGAAGGTCAAGGACCATTCGCTCGCAGCGAAGGACTTCGCGAACGGCCAGCTCCCGGCGGGTCCGGCGGGGGCGACCGGCGCGACCGGCGCGACCGGCCCGATCGGCCCCGGAATCACGTCGTGGGCGATCGTCAAGGCGAACGGAACCCTCGATAAGGCCAGTGGCGTCACGGCGGTCACGAGGACGGCCGTCGGGACATACAACGTCGCGTTCGCCGTCGATGTCACCAACTGCTCCCTGCTTGCGAGCGCCGGCAGCGATTCCGCGAGCTCGAAGATCCGCGGCGCGATCGCCAACTTCAATCGCACGACGACGCCGACGATCGTCCAGGTGACGACGTCCACCGGCACGACAGCGGGCGATCGCGCCTTCTCGCTCGCGGCGATCTGCCCGCCGCCGCCCGCGGCGACCACGACCACCACGACGACCACGACAACTCCCACAACGACAACTCCCACAACGACAACTCGCACCACCACGACGACGCCGAAGCCCTGACCCGCCGATCGAACGGTGACGTACCCTCGGCCGATCGAGGCAAAGGAGGCGTCATGTCGGGGCCGTTCATCTTCATCGCGACCAATCGGCTCAAGGAGGGCAAGCTCGAGGACGAGCGGAAGCGCGTTCCCGAGCTGTCCGACTTCATCAAGGCGAACGAGCCCCGCCTGGTTGCGTTCAACGAGTACGTCAACGACGAGGGCACCGAGGTCGGAGTCGTCCAGGTCCATCCGGATGCGGAGTCGATGGCGTTTCACATGCAGGTGATCCGCGAGCGGGCCGCGGCTGCGTACGCGGAGATTGTCGATGCCACCACGAGCATCCAGGTCTACGGGACGCCGAGCGACGCCATCGTGGAGATGTTGCGGCAGTCCGCAGGATCGGGAGTCCCTCTGACCGTCAAGCCCCACCACCTGGGCGGCTTCACCCGGCTCTGAGGCGCAGAGGGCGCGGGCGCAGGGCTCTGGAGTCGGTAGAAAGCCGCTGATTCGCCAGCGCTTTCACCGATTGGCACACCCGCGCCGGCGACCTACATGCTCACGCAGAGACAAGCGCCTCTGCGTTGCGTGCGTCGTTGCAGATCAATCCCGGATCGGAGGATCGATGCCACCTCGGCTCCCGCCACCGCCCCCACCGTTCTTCCTGCGGCCGTTCCAGATCGCCCTCGGTGTTCTGCTCGGCTGGACGCTCCACAACCGTCGCAATCGCACGATTTCGTCGTAGCCCGGCCACCCCGATTCGCTCGCAGGTCGGCCTCACGGAGCCGCGAGCGAAACGGGTGCCCGATAGATTCCAAGACCGCGACCGCCTTGCGAACAGATGCTCTGCGTCGGGCGGAATCGCCTGATCGCCGTCGCTTCGACACCTCGGGGCGGTTTGTGAGAAGTTCACGCCGATGAAGATCGTCGTCACCGGCGGCAGCGGCAAGGCCGGTCGCGCAGTCGTCCGGCACCTACTGGAGTGCGGCCATGACGTGTTGAACGCCGACGTCGCGCCGTCGCCGGAATCACACAGCCACGACTCGCCGGCGCCCTTCCTCGCCGCCGACGTCACCGACTTCGGACAAGTCTTCGAGGTGCTCAACGGTGGGGCGTATCGGATGCCGGCTCCCGACGCAGTGGTTCACTTGGCGGCGATTCCGTCTCCCGTGCACAGCACGCCGGATCTCACCTTCCGGACCAACGTCGTGAGCACGCACGCGGTCTTCGCGGCGGCCGTGCGAGCGGGCCTGAAGCGCGTCGTGTACGCCTCGAGCGAGGTGACGCTCGGCCTTCCGTTCGACCAGCCGCCCGACTACGTGCCGATCGACGAGCAGCACGAGCTGCGCCCCGAGTCCGCGTACGCGCTATCGAAGGTCCTCGGCGAGGAGATGGCGCGGCAGTTCAACCGCTGGAGCGGCATCCCGTTCGTCGGGCTCCGCTTCTCCAACATCATGGGAGGCGCGGACTACGAGCGCTTCCCGGGCTTCTGGGACGACGTCAACCTGCGCAAATGGAACCTCTGGAGCTACGTCGACGAAAGCCACGTCGCGCACAGCGTCGAGCGCGCTCTCGAGGCCGAGATCCGAGGGGCAGACTCGTTCATCATCGCCGCCGCCGACACCGTGATGAAGCGCCCGAGCCGCGAGCTGATGGCGGAGGTCTACCCTGAGGTCCCGATTCGCGGCGACCTGCCCGAACACGGCACGCTCATCTCGATCGACAAGGCCCGCAGGCTCCTCGGCTACGACCCGCGGTTCACCTGGCGCGAGCTGCTCTAGCGGACCCCGAGTGATCGAAGGGCGACCGCCGACAGCCTGAAGCCGCGCCCACGCGAAAAACCTCCCCGACGCTGCTGCGCCGACCTGCCTGATCGGTCAGTTCGCCGACGCGATGCCGCGCTGATACTCCGGATATGGGGTGCCCTGGCGGCGAATTCGCTGAACGGCATCTGTCCCGCGAAATGGAGTCATGACCCCCAACCTCACCCCGTCCGACCGCTGGCACTTGGAACAGCGGCGTCGTCTTCGGCGCATGCTCCGTGCCGCAGACAGGCAGGATCGGCGTCTCTACCGCACTCCTATGAGGGCAGAACCTCGAACGCCCGGGCGCTGACGTCCGGCGCCCGCCTTCGAGGCTGCGTGCGGGCCCGGCGCTTGGGATCGGTCGAGGCGACAGGATGCAGAGAGCCGGATGATCAGGGGATCCACGGATGACCGCGCCCACGGCTCCGTCCAACATCCCAACCAATGGTCGACCCGGACCCATTCGGACTGTGTGACCACGACCGGGAGCCCCGGGAGTGCCCGATCTGCGGTGGCGAGAAGCCCGAGCACCTCGTCTTCGACCCGCACATGTGGGTGGAGCGGTACCTCGCCGCGTCCCGCGAGACCACCGACATACCGCGCGAGCTCGCAGGCGTCCCGCTCAACTGAGGCCGGCAGTTCTGGCTACGCGGTAGTTGCGGCGGCGCGACGGGGCGACGACTCAGCAGCTCCGCCGGCGGTCTTCCAGAGCGCGTCCTG
>DATEXK010000304.1:0-3289 GCA_035257065.1 Gaiellaceae bacterium
CGCGCGAGCTGCGCGTCCCTCCTTCGTGTGCCTACACGCTCTCGGCCGCCGCGATCTCCGGTACCGGCTCCCGGTGCGGGACGCGAAGAACGATGCTCATCCACCTCGGCATCCACCAGTTTGCTTCGCCGAGAAGTCAAAGCGCACGTCTCCCGCGTGCTCGAGAAGCTCGAGTTCAACAACCGGGTTCAGATCGCCCTGCTCGCCCACGACGCCGGCGAGGCCTAGCGAGCCCGCGCGTCGCCCACCTTCGCGGTATCCCGCCCCGTCTCGGCACCGGAAGTCACGGTGAGGCTCCCGCAGGGGCCGCCTCGACAGACAGCACGACGGCGCCGTTGACTGCTCCCGAGCGCAGCCGCGCAAGCGCTTCGTTGGCCGCGTGCAGCGGGAACGTCTCCACGTCGGTCTCGACGGGTACCTGCGGCGCGAGCGCAATGAACTCCTCGCCGTCCGCGCGGGTGAGATTCGCAACCGAGCGGACGCTCCGCTCCTCCCAGAGCAGGTCGTACGAGAATGCGGGGATCTCGCTCATGTGAATCCCGGCGCAGACGACGCTGCCACCCTTGGCAACCGAGGCGAGCGCGGCGGGAATGAGCTCCCCTGCGGGCGCGAAGATGATCGCTGCGTCGAGCGGTTCCGGCGATCGCTCGAGCGACGACCCTGCCCATTCCGCGCCGAGCGAGCGCGCAAAGTCCTGGCTCTGCTCGTCGCCGGGCCGGGTGAACGCGAAGACGCGTCGATCCTGCCAGCGGGCGACCTGGCAGACGATGTGCGCGGACGCCCCGAACCCGTAGAGGCCGACCAGGCGCGCGTCCCCGGCGAGCCGGAGCGAGCGGTAGCCGATCAGCCCGGCACAAAGCAGCGGAGCGGCCTGCAGATCCGGATACCCCTCCGGGAGCGGGAAGCAGTACCGCTCGTCGGCCACCGTTTCCTCGGCGAAGCCTCCGTCGATCGTGTATCCGGTGAACCGCGCGTTGTCGCACAGGTTCTCGCGGCCGCTCCGGCAATACCGGCATCGCCCACAGGTCCAGCCGAGCCAGGGCACGCCGACGCGCTGCCCCGGCTGAAAGCGCGTGACGCCGGGTCCCAACTCGAGCACCGTGCCGACGATCTGGTGGCCGAGCACGAGCGGCAGCTTCGGCTCAGTGAGCTCGCCGTCGACGATGTGCAGGTCGGTGCGGCAGACGCCGCAGGCGTGAACGCTCAGGCGGAGCTCGCCCGCACGCGGCTGAGGCTGCGGGAGTTCCACTTCTTGCAGTCGAGTCCCGACACCGGTGAAGACCATCGCGCGCATGACCTGCCTAGCGCTCGGCGAGCTGAAGCTCGCGTGCGATCCGCGTGTGCTCTGTGCGAAAACGCTCGGTAGGGATGCTGCCCACCACCTTCAGTGGCTGCCTGGTGAGGTGCGAGTCCGCGCTCCTGCCACGAGTACACCACTTCTGCGACTCGTTGGGGGGCCGGCGATGAGATCGCGCCACGCCAGGGCGGCTGCGCAGTCAACGACCACCGCCCGCCAGCCATGCGCAACGAGGTCGACGCCATTCCAGCGCACGCGGTGCGGACGCACCACCGCCGCGTCCTCACTCGCGAGGCGCTTCACCGCTCTCTTCGCGGTGCACGACGACCACCGGGCATGAAGCGTGTTGGGCCACCTGCTGGCTGACCGAGCCGAGCAGCAGGCTCTTGAACCCACCGAGGCCGCGATTCCCGACCACGATCAGGCTCGCCTCCGCAGCCTCCTCGAGGAGGACCGCTGCGGCCTGCCCCTCGATCGCCACACCTTCGTACTCGAGCGACGGTTGCAGCTTCTTGGCCGTCGCCACGGCCGCATCGGCGATGTTCTGCGCACCTTCGCGGATCCCGTCGAAGATCGATTCTTCCAACGCCGTGAACCCACGGCCCTCAGGCGCGGGCGGCACTTCCCAGGCGGAGACGATCCGCAGCCGGCCGCTTCGCAGCGCGGCCTCGGCGACCGCGAACTCGAGCGCGGCGCCCGCAGACTCAGACCCGTCGACACCGACGACGATCGTCTCCATCACCCCGCATGATGACGCGCCGCGCGGAGGGCTAGACCTGAGTCACCCGGACATTCCGTTGGAGGGCTTGAAAGAACGCCGCATGCCGGCGCCTTTCTGTCCGAGCGCCTAGTTCTCCAGCGGCAGCGCCATGCCGGGCGCCTCCAGGCGTCCGTCGAAGTCCTCCGATGTCGACCAAGTGCGCCACTTGCCGACCTCGATCCGGATCGTGACGTCGTCGCTTGCAGCGATCCTCTGCCCCACGTCTGGTGCGGCGACTCCGGCCGGGGTGAGATAGCGCTCGAGGATCCGGCGGTTCATTGCTCGCGCCGGCGCGCCCTGCAGCAACGTGACAGGACCCGAAGCCGCGACGCCTCGCTGCGGACCAGGCCCACGCGAGTCGATCATGACCGCGGCGCGCGGGCGCGCGGCTGCGTTGCGCGCCTTGCGTGACGATCCCGATGTCCCGACATAGACGACACCGTCCTCGTACAAGAACCAGACAGCGGTGAGATACGCCGAGCCGTCAGGCTCCTCCGTCGCAAGGCACGCGATCCGGCGGTCGCGAAGAAAGTCGTCCACGGGCTCCATAGGCGTGATCCTCCTCGACCGCGACTCAACCGCGTCCGATGAACGGCATCGTCGTCGCCATCACCGTCATGAACTGCACGTTCGTGTCGAGCGGGAGCGTCGCCATGTACACCACTGCTCGCGCAACGTCGGCCGGGTCGATCGTCGGCTCGCGTGCGATCGTTCCGTCCGCCTGGAGGACGCCGGTGGTGCGCATCGGCGCCGTCAGCTCGGTGGCGGCGTTGCCGATGTCGATCTGGCCGCAGGCGATGTCGTAGGCGCGTCCGTCAAGTGACGTCGATCTCGTAAGCCCGGTGACGGCGTGCTTCGCGGCCGTGTAGGGCGCCGAGAGTGGACGGGGGACGCTCGCCGAGATCGAGCCGTTGTTGATGATCCGCCCACCGCGCGGTGACTGGCGCTTCATGAGGCGGAACGCCTCCTGCGTGCACAGGAACGTGCCCGTGACGTTGGTCTCGATCACCGAGCGCCATTGCTCGAGCGTCAGATCCTCGAGCGGCACGGGGGGCGCGCCGACCCCGGCATTGTTGAACAGCAGGTCGAGACGCCCGAACCGCTCGTCGATCCCGGCGAAGAGCGCCGCGATCGATCCGGGATCGCGGACGTCGCAGGTGACGGCCACGGCGTCGCGCCCTGCCTCGGCCGCTGCCTCCTCCAGCGGTTCCGGACGCCGGCCGGCGAGCACG
>DATEXK010000305.1:0-2191 GCA_035257065.1 Gaiellaceae bacterium
GCCGAAGATGCGCGGATCGTGAAGGTCTTCTATCCCGTCTTCCCGCCGGATGCGAACGCCGGCGACGTCCTGAGGTGGCTCCAGAACCGATGAAGCTTGTCACGTACGACAACGGAAAGGTCGGACGGATCGACGGCGACGAGATCGTGCGCCTCGACGTTCCGACGATGCGCGAGTACTTCGAGCGCGGCGGAGCCGGCGAGACGGGGGAGCGCACGGCGCTGGCCGATGCGAAATTACAGGCGCCGATCGCGCCGAAGAAGTTCTTCCACACCGCGGGCAACTTCCGCGAGCACGAGGAAGAGTCGAAGAACGTGAACTGGTCGCACGAGATCGCGCCGTGGATCGTCTTCTTCCAGAACGTCGACGCGATCGTCGGCCCCGACGAGCCGGTCGTCTATCCGGAGCACCTCACCGAGGAGCTCGACTACGAGCTCGAGCTCGCGGTGATCATCGGCAAGGCCGGCAAATGGTTCGGCCCGGAAGAGGCGATGGACTACGTCGCGGGCTACGTGATCTTCAACGACATCACTGCGCGCGACATCCAGCGGCGCGAGATGCGCAGCGGCGTGTTCTCGTTCTGCAAGGCCATCGACACGTTCTGCCCGCTCGGGCCGTGGATCGTCACGCCCGACGACATCCCGGACCCGCACGACCTCGCGATGACGCTGCGGGTCAACGGCGAGACCCGGCAGACGTCGCACTCGGGGAAGATGTCGACGACGATCCCGGAGATCATCAGCCACTACTCCGCGCTCGGGTACTCGGCCGGCGACGTGCTCTCGACCGGCACCGTCAGCGGCGTGGCCGGCTTCAGCGAGGACGCCGCCTCGCTCTACCTGCAGCCGGGCGACGTGATCGAGGCCGAGATCGAGCGGATCGGCGTCCTCCGCAACCCCGTGATCTCGTGGCAGGACGCACACGGTCAACCCGCGCCGCCGCGCGTCCGCTGGTAGAACGCGACCGTGGCCAAGCGAAAGGCGTTCATCACCGGGATCACGGGCCAGGACGGCTCGTACCTCGCAGAGATCCTGCTCGAGAAGGACTACGACGTGTACGGGATGGTGAGGCGGTCGAGCTCGTTCAACACCGCGCGCGTCGATCACATCTTCGGGGACATCGAGCTCGTCTTCGGAGATCTGGCGGACGGCTCCGTCCTGAACCAGCTGATGCGGACGATCCGGCCCGACGAGGTCTACAACCTCGGTGCGCAGAGCCATGTTCGCGTGAGCTTCGACGTTCCCGAGTACACGTCGGACGTCGACGCGCTCGGCACGCTGCGACTGCTCGATGCGATTCGCGAAGAGGGCGTCGACTGCCGTTTCTACCAGGCGTCGTCGAGCGAGATGTTCGGCGCGGTCGACGAGATCCCGCAGAACGAGCAGACGAAGTTCCATCCGCGCAGCCCCTACGGCGTCGCGAAGGTCTTCGGCTATTGGATCACGCGCAACTATCGCGAGGCCTACGGCATGTACGCGGTCAACGGGATTCTGTTCAACCACGAGTCGCCGCGTCGCGGTCCCACGTTCGTCACGCGCAAGATCACGCGGGCGGTCGGCGCGATCCTGCGCGGTGAGCAGGACGATCTCAAGCTCGGCAACCTCGACGCAAAGCGCGACTGGGGATTCGCCCGTGACTACATGGACGGCGCCTGGCGGATGCTGCAGTCCGACGAGCCTGACGACTATGTGCTCGCCACCGGTGAGACGCACACCGTCGAGGAGTTCCTCGCGGAGGCATTCACGTACGTCGGCCTCGACTGGCGCGATTACGTGACGATCGATCCGCGCTACTTCCGGCCCGCTGAGGTCGACCTGCTCATCGGCGACTACTCCAAGGCAAAGGCGGAGCTCGGCTGGGAGCCCACCGTGCGCTTCACAGAGCTCGTGCGGATGATGGTCGACGGCGACCGCGAGCGGGGGACGCTCGAAGAGCACTACCTGTGAGCTGGGCGCGCGACGAGCAGAAGCTCGAGCGTGTCCGCGCGCTGATGGCAGACGAGGATCTCGACGCGCTCGTCGTTCGTGCGCCCGACAACGTCCTCTATCTCACGAACTTCTGGGGCATGAAGGGCTACGACGCCTGCGTGTTTCCCCGCGAAGGCGAGCCCGTGCTGATCTGTCTCGAGGCGTCGGCCGACGACGCCGAACGTACTGCGTGGACGAAGGACGTTCGCTTCGTTCGCGGATAT
>DATEXK010000306.1:0-6707 GCA_035257065.1 Gaiellaceae bacterium
CGGCCCGGCCGTGGACGCGACCGGCTCCGTCGAGTCGACGATCTTCGCCAAGCGGGCCGGCGCGCCCAGCGGGTACGGCGTGCCCGCATCGCTCGTCCGCCGCGCGCTCGACAGCGCCAAGGCGCGCGTGTCGACCGGCGACTGCGCAGCCGGTTAAGAGCGCAGCTCGGGCAGCAGTTCGACGACGTTCATCGGTTGCTTGAAGGGCGCCATCACGTAGACGCCCTGCGCGACCGCGCGCGCGCCTTCGATCAGCTCGTGCCCGAGCGCGAGCCCGACATCGCGCGCGGCTGGTCCGGCGACGCGGTAACGCTCCAGCACGTGCTCGGGGATGACGAGACCGGGCATCTCGTTGTGCATGCGCACGAGCGTCTCGTACGTGCGAATCGGCCACACGCCGACGAGTACCGGGATCGGCCATGTGCCGCCGATGCGCTGCCGGAATGCGTCGAGCAACTCGAGGTCGAAGAGCAGCTGCGTCATCGCGAAGCGCGCACCCGCAGCGACCTTCCGGTGGAAGCGCTCGACCTCGAGCTCGAGATCGTCGGCCGTCGGATTCACCGCTACGCCCGGAAAGAACGACGTCGGCGCGTCGATCGCGCGTCCGTGGAAGTCCTCGCCGCGGTTGAGTCGCGCCATCAGCTCGACGAGCCCGATCGAATCGAGGTCGTACACCGTGTGCGTGCCGGGATAGTCGCCGGACTCGGGCGGGTCGCCCGTCACGGCGAGGATGTTGCGGACGCCCTCCGCGTGCGAGCCGAGCAGGATCGACTCCAGTCCGGCCACCGTCATGTCGCGCGGCGTGAGGTGCGGGATCGTCTCGACGCCCGTGTACCGCTCGATCGCGACCGACGCCATGATTCCGCTCATGCGTGCGCGGGCGCGCGGGTTGTCGTTGACGTCGACGAACTGCGCCTTGTTCGACTCGTGCACCGCGCGCGCCGTTGCGAGCAGCGCCTCCGGATTGGCGCCGAGCGGCGGGTCGAGCTGGACGGAGACGACGAACGTTCCCTCGTCGAGCAGGCGCGCGAGCTTCGTCGGCTCGCTCGAGTGGGGTTGATGTGCGGCGAGCTCGCGCTCGCGCACGAGCACCGATCCCGACGGCTCGAGGTTCTCGTCGATCGCTGTGCGGATCGCGGCGATCTGCGCCGGCGTCGTTCCGCAGCAACCACCGATGATCCCGGCGCCGAGCGCGCGCGCCTGCGCGGCGAACGCGCCGAAGTACGCGGGCGTCGCGTGCGGGAACACGATGCGCTGGCCCGACATGCTTGCGAGACCCACGTTCGGCAACACGGCGAGCACGGCGCCGTCGCTGCGCATCTCGGCAAGCGCTCGCAGCGCCGCCGCCGGCCCCGCGCCGTGATTCGCGCCGAAAGCGGCAAGCCCCAGCGCGCGCAGGCGCTCGCCCGCAGCGTGCGCCGTCACACCGCCGAGCGTCTCGGCGTCGCTGTCGAAGGTCATGAGCGCGACGATCGGCAACGTGGACACCGAGCGGATCGCGGCGATCGCCGTCTCGAGGTCGCGGAGATCGAAGAACGTCTCGACCATGAAGAGATCGACGCCGCGGCCCTCCAGGACGCCGGCTTGCTCTGCGTACAGCACCGCCGGTTCGAGGTCGCGCAGCTCCGTGTCGCCGAGCGGTCCGATCGAGCCAGCGATGAAGACGTCGCGACCCGAGACCTCGCGGGCTTCGCGCGCGAGGCGAACGGCCGCACTGTTGATTGCCAGGAACTCGTCCTCGAGGAAGTGCTGCGCGAGCTTCGGACGGTTCGCGCCGAACGTGTTCGTCTCGATCAAGTCCGCGCCTGCGCGGATGTAGCCGAGATGCACGTCGATGACGCTGTCGGGCGCGCGGAGATTCGCCTCCTCCGGACAGCGCAGGCGCGCGACAGCGCTCGCAAGCAGCGCTCCCATGCCGCCGTCGGCGACGATCGGTGCGCCGTCGCTCAGCCGCTCGAGGAACCTGCTCACTACCGCCAGTGTAGGGAGGGCATGGAGATAACCGAGAACGGAGAGCGGGGCCGCCGCCAGCCCTGCGCTCTCCGTACTCGGAAGCTTCCGGAGCTGCCCCCGCCGCATCGGGGCCCACTCAACGGATGCAGTGTGAGTATCGAGCGGTGCAGCGACTTCACCTATCCCTCGTACGCGGTTGACCCGGCTTGTTCACGACTAAAGGTCGCGCGCATGCGCGCCGATACAGGGGCCGGACTCCTGCCCGGGGACTGACGGCAATCTCTTCCTGCGGCTTGGCGTTCGAGGCGGCGTCGCGAGGCGCCGCCTTTCGTTTGCCTAGAAGTGCAGCGTGCGGCCTTCCATGCCGCCCGCAACGGTGATGAGCTCGCCGGTGATGTGTCCCGAGAGCTCGTCGGACGCGAGCATCACGACCGCACGCGCGATGTCGTCGGCGGCGGCGACCTTTCGCAACGCCATCGTGCGGGTGACGCGTTCGACGACATCCTGGTCGAGCGATCCGCGAGTCATCTCCGAATGCGTCCAACCGGGTGCAACCGCGTTGACGCGGCCGCGCGGCGCGATGCGCACGATCTCGTTCTTCAGGCTGAGCAGCAGCCCGACCTGGATCGCCGCCTTCGCTGCGGCGTAGTCCGCGTGCCCCGGCTCGCCGAACCGGCCGGCGGTCGAGCCGACGAGCACAAGGTTGCCGTGGCCCGTGCGCTGTACCTCGCGCAGGAACGCGCGCGACGTGAGGAACGTCGCAGTCAGGTTCGCGTGCAGCGTCGACTCCCAGCGTTCGAGCGACAGCTCCCAGGCGGGCTCGTCTGCTGACGGCCAGACGCCGGCGACGGCAGCGCAGATGTCGACGCCGCCGAGCTGCTCGCGCGCCTGCGCGAACAACGCGTCCACCTCCGCCTCGACCCTCAGGTCTGCGCCGATCACGGGCGCGCCGCCGAGCTCTTCGGCCAGCGCATCCGCACGCTCCCGTCCGCGGTGGTAGTGCACGACCACGCGCGCGCCTTCAGCAGCGAACGCACGTGCGCACGCGGAGCCGATCCCGCCCGATGCGCCGGTGACGACGACGCGCTTGCCTGTGAGGCCGGTGTCCACGAACGGAGAGTAATCTCTCGCCGTGCGCGTCCACATCATCAGCGACATCGAAGGTGTTGCCGGCATCGTCAAATGGGCGCAAACCGGCGGCGACCAGACGCTGTACCACGAAGGCCGCAAGCTCTACACCGAGGAGATCAACGCAGCCGTCCGCGGGGCGAAGAAGGCGGGCGCGAAAGAGATCGTCGTCATGGACTGCCACGGCGCCGGCGGCGACTACACGTTCAACTCGTTGCTTCCGGACCAGCTCGAGGACGGCTGCGAGTTCGTCATCCAGAACGAGTGGACGGAGTACACGGCATTTCTCGAAGAGGGTTGCGATGCCGCGCTCTTCGTCGGCATGCACGCGAAGGCGGGAACGCCGGACGGCGTGCTGTCGCACACGGTGTCGGCGCAGGGTTGGCGCGACCTGCGGTTCAACGGCGTCTCGGTCGGCGAGACCGGGATCAACGCGGCGCTCTGCGGCCACTGGGGTTGCCCGGTGCTGCTCGTCACGGGTGACCGCGCGACGTGTGCCGAGGCGACCGCCCTCCTCGGCTCAGGCCTCACGACCGCGGAGGTGAAGGTCGGCCTCGGCCGCTTCAGCGCCCGCTCGAAGACGCCGCGGCAGGCGCGCGAGCTGATCGAGGCAGCGGCGAGGAAGGCGCTGCAGGATCTGAAGGCCGTTCCGCCTTACGATCCCGGCCGCCCCTCCGAGATCGAGGTCGAATTCACGTTCGTCGACCGCCTCGTCGAGTACCGCAACCGTCGCGGCGTCGAGCAGCTCGACGACCTGACGCTCGTCTCGAAGGCCGACGATTGGTGGACGGCCTGGTCGCAGTTCTACTTCTGAGCGGGCTGGGCCGCTAGAACTGCCGGGCGCGGTTGCTGTAGTCGAGCCGGTACGACGACATCAGCTTCTTCTCGGGCGCCACCCAGTCGGGGTGGAACTTCCGGCGATGCTCGTCCATCGAGGCCTTCATCTTCGCGGGCGAGGAGACGCTCCACGACTGTCCGCATCCGTCGATATCGCATTTGAGCTGAACGGCTGCCATGTCGTTCCACGATAGCTGCCCGACCGCCTGCCGCCTCGGTAGATTCCCGCTATGAGCGGACGCGTTACGCGGATCTCGATCGCCCCGGTGAAGTCGCTCGGCCTCGTCCATCCGGAGGAGATCGAGATCGGGCCGAGAGGCGTCGCCGGCGACCGGCGGTTCTGGCTCGTCGACGAGGAGCGGCGGCTCTTCAACAACAAGCGGTGCGGGCCGCTCGTGCGCATTCGGCCCGAGTGGGACGAGGAGAGCCGGACGCTCGCGCTGACGCTGCCCGACGGCGAGCGCGTCGAGGGCGTCGTCGAGCTCGGCGAGCCGGTTGTCGCGGATCTCTGGGGATTCCCGAATCCGTCGCACCGCGTCAGCGGCCCCTGGGAGGCGGCGATCTCGAGGGTGGCGGGACGGCCGGTCACGCTGCTCTGGGCCGACGACCACGCGACCGATCGCGGCTATCGCGGCGGCGACATCTCGCTCGTCTCGATCGCGTCGCTCGAGCGCCTGCGCGAGGAGGGGGGCGTCGACGGGCCGATCGACGGTCGCCGCTTCCGGCTGCTGTTCGAGATCGACGGCGTCCGAGCGCACGAGGAGGACGAGTGGCTCGGCACACAGGTGCAGGTCGGCGAGGCAGTGCTCGCGCTGAACGGGGACATCGGCCGCTGCGTCGTCACCACGCAGGATCCCGATACGGGCATCACCGACTTCGACACCCTCGGCACGCTGGCGCGGTACCGGCGCGAGGGGCGCAACGAGCCGCTGCCGTTCGGGGTCTACGGCTCTGTCGCCGTTCCGGGTCGCGTGCGCGTCGGCGATCCGGTGCTGCCGCTCCAGCGTTCGCTTCTCGCCACGGGCTGACAGCTGCTGATATAGCACGCATGCTATGCTCAGAGCATGGCAACACGCCCCCGTCCAGAAACCGTTCGGCCTCTCGAAAGGCTGCGCGAGCGCATCGCCACCGGCGACCGCGGCTGGTTCTTCGCCGCGATCGCGGGGAAGGTCTCCGAACGGCGCGCGGCGATCGGGATGTCGCAGCGGGAGCTCGCCGAGCTCGTCGGCACGACGCAGTCGGCGATCGCACGCCTCGAGCGAGGCGGCCGCCCGCCGAGGATCGACACGCTGCTGAAGATCGCCGAGGCGCTCGAGTGCGAGCTCATCGTCGATCTCAAGCCTCGCTAGCCTCGCAAACCACTTCGCGTACGTTTTCCGTCCGGCGGGCATCTTCATGAGCATGCGCGCGCTCGTCACGCTGCTCGTGTTCCTCGTCTTTGCGACGCCCGCCGCGGCGAAGCTGCCGCCGCTGCCGCACAACTGGCCGAAGACCATGCAGATCGGGCTCAGCGACTCGCCGGGTGGCGCGGCTGCGCTCCGAGCGTCCGCGCCGTTCGGCTTCCGCTACCAGTACCTCGCGGGCGGCGTGAACACCGGCCAGGGCTGGTCGACGTGGAATCCCGACGGCACGTTCGCGTCGATGTACGTGCAGGACTCCTGGTCGCACGGCACGATCCCGGTGCTCACCTACTACATGCTGCTGCAGTCGAACCCCAAAGGCGGCGACGAGGCGCAGACCGACCTTTCGCATCTGCGTGACCCGCAGGTGATGCAGGCGTACTGGCAGGACGTGCGGCTCATGTTCCAGCGCGTACACGGGACGAAGCCGGTCGTCGTGCACGTCGAGCCCGACCTGTGGGGCTACATCGAGCAGTCGGGGGATGTCGAGCTCGGCGCGGCGTTCGCGCAGCAGTGGGTCAGCCTGCGCAACTCGCTCGCGCCGAACGTGATCCTCGCGTACCACATGAGCGGCTGGGGCACGAAGCACGACATCGTCTTCGAAGATCCGAGTGATGCAACGGTGCGCGCCTACGCGGCGACGTCGGCCTCGTTCTATCGCGCGTTGCACGCAAAGTTCGACATCTCGTTCGAGGACTTCTCGGACCGGGATGCAGGCTTCTACGCGAAGATCAACGGCAATCCGAACACATGGTTCACGCCCGCTGACTTCCATCGGCATCTGCTGTACGGCGCGACGTTCGCAAAACTCGCCGACATTCGGATGGCGGCGTGGCAGATCCCGCTCGGGAACACGCTCATGCGTGCGATGGACAACACCTGGGGGCACTTCCAGGACAACCGGGTCGAATGGCTTCTTGGGGCCGCGGGCCGCGCGCACCTGCGGGCCTACGCCAACGCGGGCTACGTCGGATTCCTCTTCGGCGGCGGCGCCGACGGAACAACGTGTGCGTGCGACGGCCAGAAGGACGGTGTCACGAACCCGGAGCCGATCGGCAACAACACGCGTGCCTCGCTCTCGGCGGACGACGACGGCGGTTACTTCCGTGCGCAGACGCGTGCGTACTACCGCGCCGGCGCGCTTCGGCTTCCCTAAGCTCGGCGCATGGAAAGGACCGTCGTCGCGTGCCTCGGCGACTCGATCACTGCAGGCTCACCGCTGTGGGATCCCGATCCCGGCGTGCGCGCGCGCATTGGCGCCGCCCTCGACGAGCGCAGCCAGTGGGAATGGTGGGCGTCACAACTCGACGAAACGCTCGACTTCCGAAACCACGGCGTGTACGGCGAGCGCACCGACGAGATTGCCGCGCGCCTCGACGCAGCTGCCGC
>DATEXK010000307.1:0-2662 GCA_035257065.1 Gaiellaceae bacterium
CTGCTCGCGCCACCACTCGAAGCGCGCGTAGATGAGCTCGCTGAACGACGTTGAATGAGACTCGACCACCTGCGGCGGCCCGGCGGCGATCGTTTCGGTGGGCGCCGCGGCCAGCGGCTGTGTCAACTCCGTCACCTCAAACCTCCCGGTCGATCCAGCCGCAGCACTGTGTTTCAGGGAGCGTACGCGCTCGTAGCCGACCTCACAAGCACCGGCGCGAGGAGGCGCAGCCGGGGGTTGCCGCCCGCATCGGCGGCGCTCTTCTCTGTGACCGAGAAGTGGAGTAGCCTCCCAGCGAACGAGAGTCTGCGGCTCGATCCATCGTGAAAAGGAGACCGCATGGCTACGTTCACCTTGACCGCTCCGCGCCTCACGCGCGTTGTCGTCCATCCCCGCTCACCGGCAGGCGAGCGCTACCGCGCCGGGCGCGAGCATGCTGCTCGCGCGCCCGGGTTTCCCGCCGAGCCCGCGATCAACCTGCACTACTTCGGCGGCAAGACGATCGAGAAGCTGACCTTCACGCACGTCTACCTGGGCGGTAAAGCGGCCTGGAATCCAGACGACGTGCAGAACATCGACCGGGCGCTCCCGGCAGCGATGAGCGATCCACACCTGAACAATGTGATCGCCCAGTACTACCAGGACGAGAAGTCGACGACCGCGTTCAAGCCCAGCCGCATTCTGGAAGGTGCGCTGCCGAACCCGGTCTACCGAGACACGATCGAGAGTCTCATCGCCACACTCGACCAGGCGAATGGCCTCTCCGGCTTCGACCTCGCCTCGAGCGTGTTCTGCTTCATGTTGCCGCCGGGTGTCGTGCTCGTCGACGGCAACTCGACGGGCCACCAGCAACACCGTGCAGAAGCAGACGAGCGACCGACGCACAACCCGGCGCTCGGTGAGCGTGACGAGGCGGACGACTCCAAGCACGGCCTCGGCGGCTATCACGGCTCCATCCACGCAAAGCGCGGCACAACGACCGACGCCGTCTACTACGCGATCGGCGTCTACTCGGAGGGGGCAAACGGGATCGTCGCCTTCGACCGGCCGTGGAAGAACGTCGTCGCGACGTTCTACCACGAGCTCTGCGAGGCCCGAACCGACCCCGACGTCGAAGACGCGATCCGCGCCGGTGACACGCCCGCCGCGAACAAGCTCCTGGGCTGGTACTCGAACAAAGGCGGGGAGATCGGCGACATCCCGATGGAGGAGGCGGGCGCAGACCTCAGCACTGTGATGAAGGAGGTGCCCCTGAAGAGCGGTGGCACCGTCCCGATCCAGCTCATGTGGAGTAACGCCGTCTCGGGCCCGGAGGGGCCGATCGCCAAGAAGCACAAGCCGGCTGCGCACGCATAGCAGGGACAGAGAAGCCGCTCGGGGTCGCGTCGACCGGATAGCCGGGTCGCTGGTCTCGGCTTGAGCACGCCGGGTTTTGTCTGTGATACTCGCCGTGGTCTGCGGCAGGTCAACTGAAGGGAAAGGTGGGCTGTGCCGGTAGACGAGCGCCAGCGTGCGGACGCGGTCTTCGAGGGCGGGGGCGTGAAGGGGATCGCCTTCGCGGGCGCTATCGCCGCCGCCGAGAGCGACGCGGGCGTCAAGGAGTGGGTCAACCTCGCAGGCACTTCCGCGGGGTCGATCGTCTCGGCGCTGCTCGTCGCCGGTTACGACGCGGCCGGGCTGCAGAAGATCCTCGCCGATGCGAAGTACTCGCGCTTCGCCGATACCGGCTTCGGCGGCATGTGGCTCGGCGGGTTGTACAGCGCGATCATGCGACGCCGCGGGATGGCGCCCGGCCGCTACTTCAAGGAATGGATGAGCGAGCAATTGGCGGCCTCGCCGCTCGCGCGCGAGCTCGGCAAGACCGAGCTGACGTTCGGCGATGTGAAGCGGCGCGATTTGCCGCCCCGCTCCGAGCTGCCCGACATCAGCGACGAGAAGTACGAGCGGGCGATCTACCGGCTACACGTCATCACCTCTGATGTGACCGGCGGCCGACTCGCGATCCTGCCTGACGACCTCCCCGACTATCAGGACGAAAACGGAAAGCCGTTCGACAAGGACACCTTCCCGATCGTCGACGCGGTACGCATGAGCATGAGCTACCCGTTCCTGTTTGCTCCCGTGGCCCTGTACCAGGGCGGCAGGCCCTACTACATGGTCGACGGCGGCCTGCTCTCGAACTTCCCGATCTGGCTGTTCGACTCGCCCAATCCGAAGCGGCCGACCTGGGGTTTCCGCCTCCACCCAGGCGCCAACGTGCAAGAGGGATTGCCCTACCGCAAGGTTCCACGTCCGCTCTGGGCCGTGCCGCTTCTGAAGGCGATGTTCTCGGCCGCGACCGAAGCCTGGGACCGTGAGCAGATGGAACAGGTCGTCTCCGCGCGGACGGTCAGCATCCCGACGCACGCGATCTCGACGACGAACTTCGGCCTCACGCACACCGACGCCAACAACCTCTACGGCTGGGGCGAGACTGCCGCGCAGACCTTCTTCAACGACCCGAAACAGCAGACGTACCTGAACTCATTCGGGAAGACGCTGTAGGCACCGTCCGGTCGACCGCCGCGGAAGGACTGCCGCAACGCAGTGCGACGATGTTAGGTCAGGAGCGGCTTGGAACAGACCCGAATCATTCTTGTTGATATGCCTCGAATGCTGAGGG
>DATEXK010000308.1:0-7094 GCA_035257065.1 Gaiellaceae bacterium
CCGTCGATGCCGCAGTCGCGGCAGGTCTCGCCTCGTGCGTCGCCGAGACGGTGATGACCGGGCTGCTCGGCGGCGGGCACGCGATCGTGCTCGACGCTGCAGCCGGCTCTGTGCGTAACCTCGACTGCTTCTGCGCGGTGCCCGGCCTCGGCGTCGAGCCGCGCGACGCGGAGCTCCTGCAGCTCGAGGTGCCTTTCGGCGCCGAGCTCGTCCACTACGCCATCGGCCCGGCGTCGTGCGCTGTGCCCGGCGTGGCCGCCGGCCTCGGCGAGCTCTGGCGCGCGCACGGCCGCCTGCCCTGGCGTGACCTCATCGAGCCGGCGCTGCGCCTCGCACGCGACGGCGTCGAGATGCCGCAGGCCCACGTCGACTGCCTGCACATGCTCGAGCCGGTGATGACGCTGCGCGAGGGAGCACGCATGTACAAGCCGGGCGGGACGCTGCTCGAGCCCGGCGGCCGCCTCGAGCAGCCGGGGCTCGTCGCGGCGCTCGAATCGCTCGCCGAGGAGGGCGCCGCAGGCGCCTATACCGGGACGATCGGCGAGGCGCTGCTCGAGCTGTCGAACGATCGCGGCGGCCTGCTGACCCGCGCCGACCTCGTCGCATACGCGCCACGCTGGAGCGATCCGGTCGAGACACCGTGGCTCGGATTGCGCTTCCTCAGCCGCGGGGGCCTGACCGGGATTCCGTCCACCCTGCCGCGGCTTCGCCCGCTGCGCGCGGTCTCGCCGTCCGAGCGCCTGGTCGCGCTCGTCGAGGCGCTCGACGGCGGCACGGGCCCGGAGACGCATACGACGAATCTCGTCGCCGTCGACGCTGACGGCAACGCGTGCGTCCTGACGACGAGCCTCGGCCTGGGCTCGGGCGACTGGCTGCCCGGGCTCGACCTCCATCTGAACAGCATGCTCGGCGAGACCGACCTGATCCAGGGGGCGCTCGTCGCCGGCGCGCGGATGGAGAGCATGATGGCGCCGAGCCTCGCGCTCGACCAGGATGGTCTCGCGCTCGCGATCGGCGCGGCCGGCGGCACCCGTCTCCGCACCGCGCTCGTCACCGTGGCGGCGGGAATCCTCGACGAAGGGCTCGACCCCCAGGCCGCCGTCGACCGCCCGCGCGTCCATCCGGCCGGCGCCGTCGTGAACGCCGAGCCCGGCGCGGACGAGGACGGGCTACGGACGCTCGAGGTGGCCGGGTGGACGGTCCGGCGCTGGCCCGAGCGCCATCACTATTTCGGCGGCGTCAGTGCGATCGGAAGGCGTGGGGCCGCCGGCGACCCTCGCCGGAGCGGGGCAGCGCTCGAGGCTCGGCCGGCAGGCTGAGCGGAATCCAGCCCACGTAGCCGCACTCGGGACAACCGGGGTTCTTCTGGACGGTGCTCCCGCCGACGGGCTTCGAGTAGATCTCGCCGCAGTCGAGGCAGCAGACGGTCTCGAGCGCTTGCAGCGATCTCAGGGCATGTGCTCGCGCCGCGTCCACACCGCTGTAGATCCCGTTTGCGCGGAAAACTTGCGGTCTTTCCGACTTTGAAGTCGTTCAGCCGGGTCGGCGCGAGGCGCGCGTGCGCTCGACGTCGCTCGCGATCGCGGCGACGAGCGCCGCCTCGGACTCGAACGCGGCCTCGTCGCGTAGCCGCTCCCAGAGCTCGACGACGAGCCTCTGCCCGTAGAGGTCACCCTCGTAATCGAGCACGAACGCCTCGATACGGCGGGCCGTGCCGCCGTAATGAGGGTTCGTGCCGATCGAGACGGCGGCGCGGTGACCGAGCGCCGACCCGGCGTAGATCCCGAGCTCGGGAACCAGCAGATCTTCCGGGAGTGCGAGGTTCGCCGTCGGGAAGCCGAGCGTGGCGCCGCGCTGGTCGCCGAGCTCCACCGTCCCCTCGACCTCCGCCGGCCGGCCGAGCAGCGTGGCCGCTTCGACGACCTCGCCGGCGCCGAGCAGCGCGCGGATGCGGGTCGACGAGACACCCTCCACGAGCGGAACGCGGCGCACCTCGAAGCCCAGATGCTCGAGCAGGTCCAGGTTCCCCCGGCGTCCCTGCCCGAACATGAAGTCGACACCGGCGGCCACCACCTGTGCGCCCGCGTGCCGGAAGACCGATTCCGCGAACGACTCGGCACCGAGTGCGGCGAGTGCCTCGTCGAAGTGCAGCACGACGACCTCGTCGACTCCGAGCTCCTCGAGCAGTTCGAGTCGCCGCTCCACCGTGGCGAGGACTTCCACGCGCGCGCCGAGTACGAAGCGTGGATGCGGATCAAACGTCACCACCGTCTGGCGAAGGCCGGGCACGCGCGCCTGCTCGATCACCGCGCGGTGACCCACATGAACGCCGTCGAACGTGCCGATCGCGACCGCGCGCTCAGCCGGCTCGAGGTCGTCTATGTGCCGGACGACGATCACGCCCGCTCCTGTGTCTGCTCAACCAGGGCCTGCGCAACGAGGGCGAGCACGTCGGCCTCTGCGAGCAGCCGGCCCGGCTCGAACGCGTCCGGGGTGACAGCGTCGCGCACGTCGAACGGCCCGACCGCCGTGCGCCGGAGTGTCGTGCAGTGCCCGCCGAGCGCGTGCGCGATCGCGCGCACGTACGTGCCGGAGCCGACTCGCATGTCGAGCGTCACCGTCTCGCCGGTGTATGCCACGACGTCCAGCTCGTGCACGGTGGACCGGCGCAGCGGCATCTCCACCGCGACTCCGCGCCGCGCCAGCGCATAGGCGCGCTCGCCGCCGATCTTCACCGCGGAGGCCGCCGGGATCGGCAGCTCGATCTCACCGCGGAGGGCGGCGAGTCGAAGCTCGAGCTCTGCCTCGTCCGGCGGCTCGAGCGTCTCGACGATCTCGCCCTCGGGATCGCCGGTCGACGTACGCGCGCGCAGGTCGACCTCGGTGACGTAGCGCTTGTCGAGCCCGACGAGCTGTGGCGTCAGCTTCGTCGCGCGCCCGGAGAGGAGCAGCAGGAGCCCGGTCGCGAACGGATCGAGCGTGCCGGCGTGTCCGGTGCGCGCGCCGGTCAGGCGGCGGATCTGCGAGACGACGGCGAACGACGACGGGCCGGCGGGCTTGTCGACGAGCGCGACGCCCGCGGGCTCAAGCGCTCGCGGGGGCACGCTGCGACACGAATCCCTGGCGGACGAGCTCGGTGATCTCGTCGATCGACTTCTCGCTCGAGAACCCGGCGGCCTGACGATGACCGCCGCCGCCGAACAGACGCGCGATTGCGGAGACGTCGAGCTCGTCGACGCTCGCACGCAGCGAGATGCGCCGTAGCGGTCCGTCGTCGCGCGGCGGCTCGCGGATCAGGACTGCGAGCTCCGCTCCTTCGACGGCGCGCAGGTAGTCGATGATCCCCTCGGAGTACGGCTCGACCGCACCGACGTCTGCGAAGTCGGTGCGCAGGAGATGCGAGACGACGATGCGCCCGCCCTCGAGCACGCGTGCACGGTCGAGCGCGCGCGCAAGCAGCTTCAGCTTCGCGAACTCGACTGACTCGTAGACCTGCTGGAACACCGCGTGCACGTCGGCCCCGGCCTCGACGAGCTCGGCGGCGAGCCGCAGCGACTTCGGCGTCGTGTTCGTGTACTGGAAGCGACCCGTGTCGGTCACGAGCGCGATGTACAACGGCTCTGCGATCTCCGGTGTGATCTTCACGCCGAGCTCCGCGAAGACGTCGCGCAGCACCTCGCCCGTCGACGACGCGTCGGACACGATGAGGTTGACGGCGCCAAAGCGCGTGTTGTCGTGGTGATGGTCGATGTCGATCACGAGCTTCGTCTGCTCGACAGGCGCCGGATCGGGCCCGATCCGGTCGGCCTTGGCGCAGTCGACGGCGACGAGGACGCGCTCAGCCACGTCGGCGGGCAGCTCGCGGAGGACCCCGTCGAGCTGCATGAAGCTGTACTCCTGCGGAATCGCCGAGCTGCCGGACAGGAACATCTCGACATCCTTGCCGAGCTGGCGGAGCGCGACGGTCGTCGCGACCAGCGAGCCCAGCGCGTCTCCATCCGGGTTCTCGTGCGTCACGACGAGGAACCGGTCGTGCGCCCGGAGTGTCTCCGCCACCGCCTGCAGGTCAGTCGTTTGCGTCATCACCGTCAGGGGCGAGCTCGTCGATCAGCTGCGTCATTCGGACGCCGCGCTCGACCGAGAGATCGTACTCGAACGTCAATTGCGGAGTTCGCTTCATTCGGAGTTGGCGCGCCAGCTGCGCTTGCAGCAGCCCGTGCGCAGCCTCGAGGCCGGCGAGCGTCGTGCGCCGCTTGCGCGCATTCCCGAGGACGCTGACGTACACCGTCGCGATCCGCAGGTCGGGGCTCGTCACCACGCCGGTGATCGTCACGAGGCCGATCCGCGGATCCTTCAGCTCGGGCAGCGTCTCCGCCAGGACCTGCCTGACAGACGCGTTCACTCGCCGCATTCGTTCGCTCATGCTTCATATTCAAGCCGGTGCACGGGCTGGTGTTGGCGGGGGTCGGTCTCTGGTGCTTCCTCGTGGCACTCGCGGGGGGCCTCGTCGGGCTCGTTCTGGGCAACATCCGCCTGCCGGTCATGCTCTTCGTGGCGACGAGCCCGGCGGCCGCCGGCGGCGCCAATATCGCCGTCTCCGGAATCGCGGCGGCAGCAGCCTCGGCCACCCACATCCGGGCGGGCCGGGTCGATTGGCGCCTCGTCGCCTGGATGCTGCCGCCGTCGGTGCTCGGCGCGATCGTGGGCGGGCTCGCCGCCGCCTCGATCCCCGCCGACGCGCTCCGGATCGTGATCGGGGCGGCGCTCCTCGCGTTCGGCATCGACCTCCTACGCCCGCGCGCCGCTCTCGTGCCGCGTCATCACGGTAGCGGCCTCGACGTCCGCGCCGCCGTCCTGAGCGGCCTCGTGATCGGCGTCCTCGGCGGCCTGATCGGTCTCATCCTCGGCTCCCTGCGGATGCCCGCCCTCATCCGCTGGGTCGGCGAAGAGCCGGCGCGGGCGATCGGCACGAACCTCGTCGTCGGGATCGCCGTCGGCGCCGCGGGCCTCGTCGGCCACCTGCCGGGCGGGATCGACTGGACGCTCCTCGAGATCGGCGCCGCCGGCTCGGTCCCGGGCGCGCTGATCGGCTCACGCCTGACCGGCCGGCTCTCGGCGCCCACCCTCCTGTATGCCGTCGGCGGCATTCTCCTCGTCGCCGGCGTCGCGGCGATCCTCCAGGGAGCTCTCTAACCGGTTACGCAGTCTGATACCGCGCGACGCCGAAGCCCAGGAGCAACGGCACGTTGACGGTGAAGCTCATGAGCGACAACGTCATGAGGGCGAGGACGCCGCCCCGCGTGTGGTCGTAGAGGAACACATACTCGAGCATGCCGGCGATCACGATGTACGCGACGAGCGCCCAGCCGAACACGAGCTTGAACGGGCGCCAGGCAAAGTCACGCGTCCGCACAAGCAGCACGACGTTCGCGAGCAGCACCACGCCCGCAGCCGCCATGAGGCCGATCGCGGGACCGAGCGGCGGCACCTTCGGGATGTACGCGGCGAGGTAGATGACGCTCGCGATCGTCAGCACCATCGAGAGGGTGCCGAGCGAGCCGACGGGCGGGACGCGGCGCTCGCTCACGTCGGCAGCCTCGTCATGATCACGAGGGTCGCAACCTGCATGACGCCCGTGATGCCTGCGCTGTAGAGGTAGCGCTTCATCAGGCGGCCGATCAGCACGACGTCCGGCCGGGCCTTGCGCAGCTCGAACATGACCGCGAGCCCGGCGGGATTGAGCACGCCGAGGGCGATCGTCGTCATGACACCGACGATGATGAAGGACGCGACGATCCACGCGTGCCGGGGATAGCTCGTGTCGAGGAAGCCGAAGTCGCGGGCGAGCTGGAACCCCGAGCCGAGCGTCATCGTCACGAGCGTCGGCATGATCAGGAGCATCTTCGGCATGTAGCGCGAGGTGAACTCCGCGCGCGCCTGCGGCGACATCGTGCGAACGATCGGCCCGAGGATCAGGCCGAGAAAGAGGTCGAGCGCAGTCCACGCTCCGCCGCCGGAGACGTGGAAGAAGTTCAAGGCCCAGTGCGAGTCGGTGGCGATCGCGACCACGAGCCCGACGAGCACGGCACCGACGATCGGCAGCCCACGGAGGGGGACGATCGACGCAGGGATGACGGACGCCGGAGCCGCGGGAGGCACTGCGGCGGCGGGAGCGGTCGCAACGGCCACGACGCGCAACCTTACAAGACGAAGCGGTGCGCCATGCTCGTGGCGAGCGGCGCTTTCAATCGTCTGGGTCGACGAGGAAGCGGTCGACGAAGCCGACCTCCCACTCCTGGCCGCGGAGCCAGCGCTCGGCCTCGTCGAGGAGCCGCTCGATCTCGTGGTGCTCGCGGGCCACGCACGCCACCGTCAGGCGGGTGCGCTGCCACACCTCATGGTGGTCGACCTCGGCGACCGACGCGCCGACGCGGTTCTGGAGCTGCGCCTTCGCCGAACGGACGTAGTGCCGCTTCTCCTTCAGCGAGTGCGCCTCGGGAAAGTGGAGCTCGCAGGTCAGGACACCGACGAAGCCGCTTGCCATGACCTGATTCAATCCGACCCAGGAACATGGCGACGATCTTCGAGCTGATCGACGACGGCGACGCCGAGGGCATGCGAGAGCTGCTCGCCCGCGAGCCCGGCGCCGCGTTGCTCACGCAGACCTAGGGAAACCCGCTGCGCGATGTAGAGAGCGGCGCCGCGGCTCCGACTCAGGTGTGAACGCGCCCACGCCGTGATGGAGGTCAAGTCGCCCGAGTGGATCAAGGACATGATCGAGTTCATGATCCAGCTCGACAAGGATCTCCGCGACTCGGGTGAGCTCGTCTTCAACGCGGGTCTCGCCGACGGGAGCTCCGCAAAGACCGTGAGCCTCGAGAACGGCGTCATCGTCACCACCGACGGGCCCTTCGCCGAGTCGAAGGAGTCGCTGATCGGCTACTGGGTGCTCGACGTCGAGAGCGAAGCCCGCGCGATCGAGATCGCCTCGGGCATCGTCGCATGGGCCCAGAAGGTCGAGGTGCGCCAGGTCGCGGACGCACCGCCGGAGGTATGAGGACAAGTCCCGGGGTCGCCGAGGGCTTGCTGCTCGA
>DATEXK010000309.1:0-10539 GCA_035257065.1 Gaiellaceae bacterium
CTCGGCAAGACCCACCTGCTGCAGGCGATTGCGCAGTACGTGAGCGAGCACGCATCCGACCTGAGCGTCCGTTACGTGACGAGCGAGACCTTCATGAACGACTTCATCAACTCGCTGCGCGACAAGCGCATCGAGGGTTTCAAGCAACGCTACCGCACGTACGACGTGCTGCTCATCGACGACGTGCAGTTCTTCGAGCACAAGGAGCGGATCCAGGAGGAGTTCTTCCACACCTTCAACTCGCTCTACGAGGCCGGGTCGCAGATCGTCATGTCGAGCGACCGGCCGCCGCGCGAGATCGCCACGCTCGAGGAGCGGCTGCGGAGCCGCTTCGAGTGGGGTCTCATCACCGACATCCAGCCGCCCGACCTCGAGACGCGCATCGCCATCCTCCGCAAGAAGGTCAAGACGGACGGGATTCACGTTCCCGATCCGCAGGTGCTGACCTTCATCGCCGGCCGCGTGTCCACGAACATCCGCGAGCTCGAGGGTGCCCTGACCCGAGTGGTCGCGTTCTCCTCGCTCACAGCCCGCGCAATGTCGGTCGAGCTCGCGCAGGACGTCCTCAAGGACGTCTTTCCGCAGGGCGAGGCGGCGGAGGTCTCGATCAAGCGGATTCAGGACCTCGTCGCGGAGCGCTTCAACATGTCGCTCGAAGAGCTCTGCAGCGACAAGCGCTCCCAGAACATCGTCTACCCGCGCCAGGTCGCGATGTATCTCTCACGCGAGCTGACGGACTCCTCGCTGCCGAAGATCGGCAAGGAGTTCGGCGGGCGCGACCACACGACAGTGATCCACGCAACGTCCAAGATCGCCCGCCTGATCCGTGAGGACAGGTCTGTGTACAACCTGGTGCAAGAATTGACCGCACGGGTGAAACAGGTCCGCTAGCCCATGACCCTGTGTACAACCCCGATTTGTCCCCAGGTCCCATACCGGGTGGACATGGCCCAACTCTGCTCAACCAGGCGCGTCGATGCCGTCTTCCCCGTCATCCACACTCCCTACTACCTCTACAAGGAATTATTTAAATGATTGAAACTGAAGACAGCGTGGGTGCCACTGTGGGAAACGGACTACACATCACCTGTTCCAAGGACGATCTCGTCCAGGCGCTCGGCGTCGTCTCGCGGGCCGTGTCGACCCGCACGTCGGTGCAGATCCTCTCCGGGATCCTGCTCGAGGCGCAAGGTTCCGAATTGCGTCTCGCGGCCACCGACATGGAGCTCTCGTTGCGCGCGACCCTCACCGCACAGATCGAGGGCGACGGCTCGATTGTGCTGCCGGGGAAGACGCTCGCCGACATCGCGCGCCTGCTTCCCGCCGACGAGGTCACGATCGAGCACAAGCCCGCCGAATCCGTCGTCCATGTGACGTCCGGAACGGCGAGCTACACGCTTCATACGTACAACTCCGAGGACTTCCCGCGGCTGCCCGAGCTCGACTCGGTGACGACATTCGCAGTTGAACGCGAGCCGCTGCTCGAGACGATTCATCGCGTCGCCCGCGCAGCGTCGCGCGACGAGTCGCGCCCCGTGCTCACCGGCATCCTCGTCCAGTTCACCGCCGGCACGCTCGTGATGGCTGCGACCGATTCCTACCGGCTCGCCGTCAAGCAGACGACGCTCGAAGGCGTCGTGCCAGAGCTCGAGGCGATCGTTCCGGCCCGTGCGCTGCAGGAGCTTGCGCGCATCGCGACGTCCGGTGACGAAGTCGAGGTCGGTGTGCACGAGAACCAGGTCATCTTCGCGACGTCAGGTGTGTGGCTGACGACGCGCCGCATCGACGGCCAGTTCCCGAACTACAAGCAGCTGCTGCCCGAGGCGTTCGAATACGAGCTCACGGTGCCACGCATCGAGTTCCTCGACGTCGTCAAGCGCGCCTCCGTGATGATCCAGCGCTCGACGCCGCTGCAGATCCGCTTCGCCGAAGGGGAGCTGACCGTGATCGCGCGGACACACGAGGTGGGCGAGTCGAAGGAGTCGATGCCGATCGGGTTCACCGGCGAGACGCTCGAAATGGGGTTCAACGCCGACTTCCTGCGGGACGGGCTCGAATCGCTCGAAGGCGATGATGTGCGCGTGAAGCTGATCAGCCCGCTCCGGCCGGCGGTGATCCAGGGCGAGGGCGACGACTTCACGTACCTCGTCATGCCGATTCGCCTGCCGGGCTGATCGTCGACCGCGTCTCGCTCGTCAATTTCCGCTCCTACGCGAAGCTGGAGCTCGGCTTGCGACCCGGGCTCGTGCTCGCGGTCGGGCCGAACGGTGTCGGGAAGACGAACCTGCTCGAGGCGCTCCATGTCGGAACCCAGGGCTTCTCGCCCCGCACCCGCAACGACGCGCAGCTCATTCGCTTCGGTGAGACGGCGACGCGTGTCGCCGTGTACGGCCACCGGGGAACCGTCCCACTCGAGGTCGAGCTGGTCGTCGAGGCCGGCGCCGGCAAGCGGGCCAAGGCGAACGGGGCTCCATTGCGCGCGACCGAGCAGCTGCGCTCCGAGAGTACGACGCTCGTCTTCACGCCGGACCGGCTCGGCGTCGTGAAGGGTGCGCCGGCCGCGCGACGCGCGTACTTCGACCGCTCGATCGGTCGGCTCTCGCCTGCTCGCGCGCAGCTCGCGGCGGATTACGGTGCAGCCGTCTCGCAACGCAACGCGTCGCTGCGTCGCGTCGCAGGCGGCCACTCGTCACGCGACGCGCTCGCACCGTGGACGACACAGGTGGCGGAGCTCGGAACAGAGCTCGTTGCAGCCCGCCGCGAGACGCTGCAGCTGCTCGGCCCGCATTTCGCCGAGCGCGCGGCCGAGCTCGGGCTCCTGGAAGGGGAGCTGCGCTACGAGGGCGCCCCACCGTCGGTCGCTGCGCTCGAGGAACGTCTCGATCGCGATCTCGAGCGCGGCATCACCGGGCTCGGCCCGCACCTCGACGACGTCGTCATCGCCTCCGGGACGCGTGAGCTCCGCAGCTACGGATCGCAGGGAGAGCAGCGCCTCGCAGTGCTCGCACTGCTGCTTGCCGAGGCCGAGTTGATCGTCGAGCGCGGAGGCGTCGCGCCGCTGCTCCTGCTCGACGACGTGCTTTCGGAGCTCGATCCGGACCGCCGTCGGATCCTCGCCGCACGCGTCGCCCGCGTCGGTCAGGCGCTCATCACCGCGACCGATGCGGCCATGCTCCCCGCCGAGCCCGACCAGCTGCTCGAAGTCTCCAGCGGCAGCGTGCGCGAGGCGGCGTAATGGAGCCCCAGTCTTGATGGAACCACTGGGGGACGAGCTGCGCAGCGAGCTCGCGCGCTTCGGTCCGCAGGGCGCGATCGGCGACACCGTTGCGGCGTGGCCGGCCGCCGTCGGCGCGGAGATCGCACGACACGCATGGCCCGCCCGTTTCCTGCGCGACGGGACGTTGCTCGTGAACACACGCGACGCCGTCTGGGGCTTCGAGTTGACGCAACGCGCCGCTGAGATCTCGTCGCGCCTACCGACGAAACCGAAGCTTCGGTTCGCGCCTGGCCCGCTGCCGGAGGCGGAGCCCGAACGTCCCGCGGACGCTGCGCTGTCGCCCCCGGAAGCTACCCTGGAGCAAGCGCGTGAGGCGGCGGAGTGGGCGTCCCAGATCGAGGACGAAGAGCTGCGCGCGCTGGTCGCGAGAGCGGCCCGTGCGAGCCTCGCGAGGGCGTCTGCAGAACGCCCGGACGACCGCTCGTTCTGATACACTTACCTGTGCCCGCAAATGTGCGATTTGCAGGGCTTTTTCATGAAGGAAGACCATGACCGAAGACGTCTACACCGCAAAAGACATCACCGTTCTCGAGGGCCTCGAGCCCGTCCGGCTGCGGCCGGGCATGTACATCGGCTCGACGGGTCAGCGAGGGCTCCACCACCTCGTCTACGAAGTGGTCGACAACTCGGTCGACGAGGCACTCGCCGGCCGCAACGATCGCATCGAGGCGACCCTCCATCCGGACCATTCCGTCACGGTCCGGGACTGGGGTCACGGCATCCCGGTCGACTTCATGCCCGAGCAGAACTTGCCCGCGCTGACGGTCGTCCTGACGAAGCTCCACGCCGGCGGCAAGTTCGGCGGCGACGGCTACAAGGTCTCCGGCGGTCTGCACGGCGTCGGCCTCTCGGTCGTCAACGCGCTGTCGGAATGGCTCGTCGCCGAGGTGCGGCGCGACGGCAAGGCGTACCGCCAGGAGTTCGCGCGCGGCGCTCCGCAGGGCGACATGGAGATCACCGGCGACGCCGACCCGGAGGACACCGGCACGACGATCTCGTTCATGCCGGACACGGAGATCTTCGAGGAGATCGACATCGACGCCGCAACCGTCACGCAGCGCCTGCGCGAGACCGCGTTCCTCACGAAGGGTCTCTTGATCAAGCTCACCGACGAGCGCGCCGACGGCAAGACGGTCGAGTTCCACTACGAGGGCGGCATCAAGGACTTCGTCGCGTACATCAACGAGCAGAAGGATCCGGTCCACAAGCACATCGTGTATTTCGAGGGCGAGACGGACCAGGGCGCGGTCGAGGTGGCGATGCAGTGGAACAGTTCCTACCAGGAGTCGGTCTTCACATTCGCCAACAACATCAACACCGTCGAGGGCGGCTCGCACCTTTCCGGCTTTCGAAGCGCGCTGACGAGCACGCTCAACCGCAAGGCGCAGGACATGAAGCTGCTGAAGAAGGACGAGAAGCTCGAGGGTGAGGACGTGCGCGAAGGCCTTGCCGCCGTCATCTCCGTGAAGCTGCGCAACCCGCAGTTCGAGGGGCAGACGAAGACGAAGCTCGGCAACCCCGGCGTCGAGGGTCTCGTGCAGACGACGGTGAACGCGCAGCTCGCGCAGTTCCTCGAGGAGAACCCGCAGGACGCCCGCGCGATCATCACCAAGACGCTTGCTGCGATGCGCGCGCGCATGGCCGCGCGCAGCGCACGCGACCTGACGCGCCGCAAGTCGGCGCTCGACAGCTCGTCGCTGCCGGGCAAGCTCGCGGATTGCTCCATTCGCGATCCTGAGTCGGCAGAGCTCTTCATCGTCGAGGGCGACTCGGCCGGCGGCTCGGCGAAGATGGGCCGCGACCGCACGTACCAGGCGATCCTGCCGCTGCGCGGGAAGATCATCAACAGCGAGAAGAACCGCATCAACAAGGTTCTCTCCAACAACGAGATCCAGGCGATGATCACTGCGATCGGCACCGGCATCGGCGAGGAGTTCAACATCGAAGGGCTTCGCTACCACCGGATCGTCCTGATGACGGACGCCGACGTCGACGGCTCGCACATCCGCACGCTCGTGCTGACGTTCCTCTACCGGCACATGAAGGAGCTGTTCGAGCGCGGTCACATCTACATCGCGGTACCGCCGCTCTACAAGGTCAAGCTCGGCAACCAGGAGTACTACTTCGAGAAGGATTCGCAGCTCGAGGACCTCCTCGTGCGCGAGCGCTTCGGCGAGCTCGCGGTGCACGACCGCGACGGCAACGAGGTGAAGCTCAGCGAGACGCGCTGGAAGCGGTTCACCGCTGCGCTCGCCGAGTTCGAGGGCTGGTCGGCGCGACTGCGCTCCGACTTCGGGCACCACGCAGCCGATCTCGTCATCTCGCACCGCCTTGTCGAGCTCGAGGCTCTGACGCCCGACGACGTCGAGCAGGCGCTGCAGGGGCTGCCGCAGAACGGCTACACCCTGTCGGTGCTCGCGAAGGACGCCGACGGGCTGCGCGTCAAGGTCGTCGAGGAGTCGACGTCGTCGGCGGAGCACGTGCTGCTTTCGTCCGAGCTGCTCGCCTCGCCGATCTATACGCACCTGCGCAAGGCGCACGCACGCCTCGTCGATATTGCAGGCCCGCCGCCGTTCACGCTGCAGCTCGGCAAGAGAAAGGCCGACGCGCAGACGTTCTCCGAGCTGCGGAGCATGGCTCTCGAGCTCGCGAAAGAAGTCGGCATCCAGCTCTCCCGCTTCAAAGGTCTCGGCGAGATGAACGAGCTGCAGCTCTGGGAGACGACGATGGATCCGCAGAAGCGCTTGATGATCCGTGTCGACGTCGACGACGCTCACGCAGCCGATCAGCTCTTTTCGATGCTGATGGGCGATCAGGTGGAGCCCCGGCGTCTCTTCATCGAAGAGAACGCCAAGGACGTCAAGTTCCTTGACGTCTAGGAGAACACGTGTCTGAGCTCGATACCGGTGCGATAGACCGTGGCCGCGTCGAGCCGCGCGAGCTCGAGCAGGAGATGCGCTCGAGCTTCCTCGACTACGCGATGTCGGTCATCGTCTCGCGCGCGCTGCCCGACGTGCGCGACGGGCTGAAGCCCGTGCACCGGCGCGTGCTCTACGGCATGCACGAGGCCGGCCTGCAACCGAACCGGCCGTACAAGAAGTCCGCCGCCACTGTCGGCGACGTGATGGGGAAGTACCACCCGCACGGCGACTCGGCGATCTACGACACGCTCGTGCGAATGGCGCAGCCGTTCTCGCTGCGCTATCCGCTCGTCGACGGCCAGGGCAACTTCGGCTCGATCGACGACGATCCGCCGGCCGCGATGAGGTATACCGAGGCGCGGCTGTCGCGCATGGCGACGGAGATGCTGCGCGACATCGACGCGAACACCGTCGACTTCGAGCCGAACTACGACGAGTCGCGCAGACAGCCGACGGTGCTGCCGTCGCGCTTCCCGAATCTGCTCGTCAACGGCTCGACCGGGATCGCGGTCGGCATGGCGACGAATATGCCGCCGCATCAGCTCGGCGAGATCGTCGACGCGATCGTCGCGATGATCGACAAGCCCGACATCGACGTCGAGGGCCTGATGCAGTACGTCAAGGGCCCCGACTTTCCGACCGGTGCGTACATCGTCGGCCGCAGCGGCATCCGTGACGCGTACCGCACCGGTCGCGGACGCATCGTCATGCGCGCGCGCGCCCACATCGAAGAGTTGCGCGGCGGCAAGTCCGCGATCGTGATCAGCGAGCTGCCGTACGGCGTGAAGAAGGGCGGCGACACGGGCGTCATCCTCAAGATCGCCGATCTCGTGCGCGACAAGGTCTTCACCGAGATCTCCGATCTCGCCGACCACTCCGATCGCACCGGCATGCGAATCCAGGTCGAGCTCAAGCGCGACGCGATTCCGCAGGTCGTGCTCAACAAGCTCTTCAAGCACACACCGCTGCAGTCGACGTTCGGTTACAACGCGGTCGCGCTCGTCGACGGTGTGCCGAAGACGCTCTCACTGCTCGAGCTCGTCACGCACTACCTCGACTTCCAGCGCGAGATCGTCATCCGCCGCTCGAAGGACGAGTTGCACAAGGCCGAGAGCCGCGCGCACGTCCTCGAGGGCTATCTCATCGCGCTAGACAACATCGACGCGATCGTCGCGCTCATCCGTGCGGCCGCCGATACAGATGATGCGCGGACGCAGCTCCAGGAGCGCTTCTCGCTGAGCGAGATCCAGGCGCAGGCCATCCTCGACCTGCGTCTCGCCCGCCTCACCGGGCTCGCGCGCCAGGAGATCGAGTCGGAGTTCAAGGACCTCCGCGAGCGCATCGAAGAGCTGCGCACGCTGCTCGGCGACCCCGCCAAGATCGACGCGCTCATCCGCGAGGAGCTGCTCGAGCTGCGCGCCATCTACGGCAAGAAGGACGACCGCCGCACCGAGATCGTGCATGCCGAGGAGGAGCTCGACCTCGAGGACATGATCGCGGAAGAGGACATGGTGATCGCGATCACGCGCTCGGGCTACATCAAGCGCGTTCCCGTCACCACATACCGTGAGCAACGCCGTGGCGGCATCGGCGTCATGGGGATGGACATCAAGGACGAGGACTACATCGAGCATCTCTTCGTCGCCTCGACGCACGACTTCATCCTCTTCTTCACGAACGTCGGCAAGGTCTACCGGCTGAAGGTCCACGAGCTGCCGCTCGGGTCACGCCAGTCGAAGGGCCGCGCGATCGTCAACCTCCTGCCCTTCCGCCAGGACGAGACCGTTCGTGCCGTCATTCAGACCCGGAAGTTCGAGGAGGCGAAGTATCTCGTCTTCGGCACGAAGAACGGTGTCGTCAAGAAGACGGAGCTCAAGGCGTACAACACGCCGCTCAAGGCGGACGGGATCATCGCGATCAAGATGCGCGAAGGCGACGAGCTCGTCGGCGTTCGCCATTCGTCCGGCAACGACGACGTCTTGATGGTCTCCAAGCTCGGCCAGGCGATTCGCTTCAACGAGCAGAACGCCCGGGCCATGGGTCGTGACGCCTCCGGCGTGCAGGGCATGCGGATGCGCGGCGACGACGAGGTGATCTCGATCAACATCGCGCAGGACGACGCCGACCTGCTGGTCGTGACCGAGAACGGCTACGGCAAGCGCACCCGTGTCGCGGAGTACCCGATCAAGGGCCGCGGCGGCATGGGCGTGAAGACGATCCAGCTCACCGAGTCGAAGGGCAAGCTCGCCGGCGCCCGCGTCGTACGGGACGGCTACCAGGTGATGCTCATCTCCACGGGCGGCACCGTGATCCGCATGCCCGTCGAGGACGTCAAGCGGCTCGGACGCTCGACGCAGGGCGTGATCGTGATGCGGCTCCGCGGAGACGAGCAGGTCTCGGCCCTCGCTCCCGTCGTCGACTCGGACGACGACGAGCAGACTCCTGCTGCAGCGGCTGCCGAGGCCGAGCCGGCGACCGAGACCGACGTCCCGGACGACGAGCTCGCGGCACCGGACGCCGCCGCCGCCGAGTAGTCTCGAACAGCAGATTGACGGAGGATCAGTCCCTCGAATGGGGGACAGTTCTACGTCTACCTCTTCCCAAATGCAACTTTACGCTCTATAACTCGTAAGTTCAGGGGTTCGTATTTCGACGGGGTAGGGACGGCATGGCACTCAGTAGACAAGTAGACCTTCTGGAACCGATCAACCTGGCCGAGCATCTGGACAAGGTTGAGCTCTATCTGGGGCAGGTCTGCCAGATCGCCGGGATTTCCAAGATGCAGCTCGACTACTGGACGAACAAGGCCCAGATCCCCACCAAGGGGAAGAAGCAGCGCATCTACGACATGGACGCGCTCGAGACCGTGATGCTGATCAAGCAGGCGAAGGACAAGGGCCTGAATCTCGGTGCGGCGATCGAAGCGGCGCGACGGTTCCGGGAAAAGCCGGCCGCCGAGCCCGGCGCTCAGCTCTAGCTCGCCCGGCTCAGTCTGCGGACGAGTCGCCGGAGGGCGGTTTGCCCTTGCGCTCGAGGAACGGCGTGATCAGGTCGATCGGCGCCGGGAAGATGATCGTCGAGTTGTTCGTGCCGCCGATCTCGAGCAGCGTCTGCAGGTAGCGCAGCTGAAGCGCCATCGGGTGCTCCTCGATCACGAGCGCCGCGTCCTTCAGCCGCTCGGCCGCCTGGAACTCGCCCTCGGCGTTGATGATCTTCGCGCGGCGTTCACGCTCGGCCTCTGCCTGCCGGGCCATCGCCCGCTGCATGCTCGCCGGGATCTCGACGTCCTTCACCTCGACCGCGGAGACCTTGATGCCCCACGGCCCCGTCGCCTCGTCGATGATTTCCTGGAGGATCGCGTTGATCTTCTCGCGCTCGGAGAGCAGCTCGTCGAGCACGTGCTGCCCGAGCACCGAGCGGAGCGTCGTCTGCGCCTTTTGCGACGTCGCGTTCATGAAGTTCTCCACCTGCACGATCGCGTCCTGCGGTTCCACGATCCGGAAGTAGGCGACGGCGTTCACGCGCACCGGCACGTTGTCCTTGGTGATGACCTCCTGCGGCGGGATGTTCAGCGTGATCGTGCGGAGATCGACCCTCACCATCCGGTCGACCACCGGGATCAGAAGGAAGAGGCCCGGGCCCTTCGGCTGGGGCAGCAGGCGGCCGAGCCGGAAGACGATCCCGCGCTCGTACTCGCGCGCCACCTTGATCGCCGAGATCAGGAACAGGACGACGAAGAAGACGACGACCGCAGCAGCGACGAGTGCAGGGGCCACGTCCGAAGCCTACTCCTCTTCCGCCACCGTCAGCTCGAGGCCGTCCATGGCCGCGACCCGGACGTGTGAGCCGGGGACGAGATCGCCGCCGTCCGCACGGTGCGCGTGCCAGAGCTCGCCCTCGACGAATACCTGGCCCGGCGCCCGCACGACCGCTTCGGCGCCGATGACACGCGCGGGCCCGACCGTGACCGGCCGGCGGCGCACCTGCACCGCCTTCGTGAGGGCGAACACCCAGAAGAGACCGAGGCTGAGCGTGAACGCGAGGACGATCGGCACCGACGTGTGGTACGGCGCGGGCGCATTGTGGAAGAGCATCACCATCCCGAACCCGAGCGCAATGAGGCCCGAGAGCGTGAGCGCGCCGTGCGAGACGACATGCGCGTCGATCACGAGCAGCACGACGCCGAGCAGGATCAGCGCGAGGCCGCTCCAGGAGATCGGGAGTACCGAGAAGCCGAAGAGCGCGGTCAGAAATGCGATCCCGCCGAGCGCGCCCGGCAACACGACCCCGGGATGGAAGATCTCGAAGCCGATGCCCGCGATCCCGGCGAGGAAGAGCAGG
>DATEXK010000310.1:0-2164 GCA_035257065.1 Gaiellaceae bacterium
CCACGCGAACGCGCGCTGCGGGCTGTGCGTCCGTGCGAGCCCGACGGCCGGCGTCGCGGCGCTCACGCGCCTGCTCCCGTGAGCCGGTCGGTTCCGAGCGACCGGGCGAAGATCAGGACGAGCACGAGAATCGCGCCCATCAGGATGAAGGAAAGGGCCGCCGCGGTCGGGTAGTTGCGCAGCGAGAGGAACTGCGACTGGATGACGTTGCCGATCATGTACTGCCTCGGCGTGCCGAGCAGCTGCGCATTGATGAAGTCGCCTGCGGCCGGGATGAACGTCAGCAGCACGCCGGCGAACACCCCTGGCAGCGAGAGCGGCAGCGTGACGCGTGCGAACGACACCACCCGGTTCGCATAGAGGTCGGACGCCGCTTCGATCAGCCTCGGATCGACCTGTTCCAGGCTGACGTACAGCGGCAGCACCATGAACGGCAGGAAGTTGTAGGTGATGCCGGCGACGACCGCCGCCGACGTCGCGAGCAGACGTCCGTCGGCGCCGAGGATGTGGATGTCGCGCAGGACGCGGACGATCACGCCGTTGTCCGACAGGATCGTCTCCCACGCCAGCGTGCGGATCAGATAGGTGACGAAGAACGGCGCGATCACGAGCAGCAGAAACAGGTTCTTCCAGCGTCCGCCGCGGAAGGCGATCCAGTACGCGAGCGGGTAGCTGATGGCGAGCGACACTGCGGTCGCGACGCCGGCGTACTCGATCGAGCGGACGAACTGCGGACGGTATGTCGAGACCGCATCGCTGAAGTTGCTCCACGCCCAGCTGAAGCTGAACAGCGGGAAGAGCCCCTGCTCGAGGGACATCTTCGCCAGGTAGACCATCGGCACGACGAAGAACAGCACCAGCCATGCCATGCCCGGCGTGAGCAGGGCATACGGCGTCAGCCAGCGCCGGCGATGCAGGAACGCGCCCAGCGCCTAGGCCCCGATCAACTTCTGGAACCGCTGCTTGTACTTCGGGTCGTTGACGGCCTTCGCGTCGATCTGGTGCACGTTCGCGAGCATCTCTTTCGTCGGGAAGATGAGCGGGTTGTTCGCGACGGACGGATCCGTCTTCTCGAGCACCTTGTCTGCGCCGACGACCGGCGAGAGGTAGTTCACGTAGTCCTCGACCTCGGCCATGATCTGCGGCCGGTAGTACCAATTCATCAGCACCGAGGCGCCGTAGACGTTGCCGCCCTTCGGGATGAGCATGTTGTCGGTCCAGATCATGCCGCCGGTCTTCGGCAGCACCCACTTCAAGCCGGGATGGTCGGCCTGCAGCTGCACCATGTCGCCCGACCACGCGAAGCAGGCCCAGATGTCGCCCTTCGCGAGCAGCGGTGCATAGTCGTTCCCGGTGAACTGGCGCACCTGGCCCGAGTCGACGGCTTTCTTGATCATCTTCTCGGCGCGGTCGAACGCCGCCGGGGTGACCTTGGACGGGTCATCCCCGTTCGCGGCCATGACGAGCCCCATCGTGTCGCCGAACTCCGTCAGGAGCGTGACCTTGCCCTTGAGCTTCGGATTCGTGAGCAGCTCGGTCACCGAGTTGATCTCACCGCCGACCTTCGTCGGGTCGTACCCGATCCCGGTCATCCCCGACTGCCACGGCAGGCTGTAGTCGCGGTTCGGGTCCCAGCCCGGATGCAGTTGGACCGGCTGAAGGTTCTTCATGTTCGGGATCGCGCTCTTGTCGAGCTTCTCGAGCCACCCGAGCTCGATCATGCGGGCGGGAAGACCAGACGCATCGGTGAGCACGACGATGTCGCGCCCGACCGACTGGCCCTGCGACAGCGGGCCTTCGATCTTTCCGAAGAACGAGTCGTTGTCGTTGATGTCCTCGATGTAGCGGACGTTGACGCCGTACTTCTTCTGGAACTGGTCGAGCGACGGGTGCGACTTCGTTTTGTTGTTCACGTCGATGTACAGCGGCCAGTTCGACCAGACGATCGTCTTCGGCAGCGTCCGCGCAACGGCGGCGGTCGTTGCGGCCGCCTTCTTGCCGCCGCCGCACGCGGCGAGCAGGCCGGGGACGGTGAGGATCGAGCCCCCGGCCGCGGCGCGGCGGAGAAAGTCCCCGCGAGTGATGTGTTCGGACATCAGGATGCCTCCTGGGCGTCGACGACGAAGGTGCAGTCCGGGCTCCAGCTGAGCGTGAGCCGGCTGCC
>DATEXK010000311.1:0-7765 GCA_035257065.1 Gaiellaceae bacterium
TCCCAGCCGAAGCCCGCCAGGTTGTCGAGTGTGACGGGCTCGCCGAGCTCGCGCTCGCGCGCGGCGAGCACTGCGAACGAGCCGAACGCCATCGCCGCGTACGGCACGAGGTAGTACATGAGCGCGCGCGCGCCGAGCGCCGTCCCCACCGAGACGCCGATCAGCATGAAGCCGGCGTGCGAGATGGACGAGTACGCGAGCATGCGCTTGATGTCGCGTTGCACGAGCGCGGCGAAGTTGCCGATCGCGAGCGACGCGACGGCGATTCCCGCGACCGCCCACGTCCACAGGTGCGCCTCCTGCGGGAACGCGGTCTGCAACAGGCGCAGGCCGAGCACGAGCGCGGCCACCTTCGTCGCCGCCGACATGAATGCGGTCACCGGCGTGGGTGCGCCCTCGTACACGTCAGGTGTCCACATGTGGAACGGCGCGGCGGACGCCTTGAAGCCGATGCCGGCGATGATCATCGCGAGGCCGACCACGAGCAGCGCGTCGCCGGAGAGGCTCTGCTGCCCGACGGCATGCGCGATCTCCTCGAAGCCGATGCGTCGCGTCGCCCCGTAGACGAGCGCCGAGCCGAAGAGCAGGCCCGCCGATCCGAACGAGCCCACGATCAGATACTTCAGGCCTGCCTCGAGCGAGCCCTCCCGGTCGTAGTCGATCGCACACAGGATGTAGAGGGCGATCGAGAACCACTCGAGCGAGAGGAAGAGCGTCATCAGGTTCGCCGAGCCGACGAAGAAGGCCATGCCGGCGATGCAGGCGAGCAGCAGCGCGAAGTACTCGGCGACGTGGTCGTCACGCCGTTCGAGCGATGCGCGCCGGCCCCAGCCCGGGCCGGAGGCTCCAAGATCAGACACGCCTGGGGTCAGACCCGGGACCATGCCTTTCGCCCGGGTCTGACCCCAGCCCGGGATGTGCTCGCTGGAGAGGAGCACGGTGCCGAGGCCGATGCCGCAGAGGATCGCCTGCGCGAGCGCAGTCCAGCGGTCGCGATAGAAGGCGTCTCCGACGACCCGGTGGCCGTTCGCGCTGTCGACGTACAGCCAGATCGAGGTGACAAGCCCACCGACGCAGCCGAGCCCGGCGACCGTTGCCGCGAACGCACGTCGGTACGGCCGGGGGACCAGTACTGCGGAGAGCAGCGCGATCCCGGACGCGCCGAGGAGCGCGAGGATCGTCGAGAGCGCGAACCAGTCGACGTGCGGCGTATGGATCATTTGAACTGCACCAGGATCGTGTCCGACGGCTGGTCGCCCGCGAACGAGTGGTGCGAGATGCTCGCCGGCCACACCGAGAGCGCGAGCAGCACGCCGACGAGCGGCACGAGCAGGGCCAGCTCGCCCGGGCGGAGATCGAGCGCCTCGTCGCGGACGGTCGAGCCGCGCGACTGGTGCAGCACGGCGGAGATGAGTCGCAGCATGTACATCGCAGCGAGCACGATCGCCACGGCGCCGATCACGGCCCACCACCACGCGCGCGCGTACGCACCGGCGAGGATCAGGAACTCGCCGGCGAACGCCGCGGAGCCGGGCACGGCGAGCGAGATCACGCCGACGGTCATGAGCAGCGTCGCGAGCGCGGGCCGGCCGCGCGCCATGCCGCCGAGCAGCGCGAACTCGCCGGTCGTCGTTCGCCGCTCGACCGCGCCGGCGATGAGGAAGAGCGAGGTCGAGATGAACCCGTGCGCGACCATCTGCAGCACCGCGCCGTCATAGCCGAGGTTCGTGCCGGAGAACAGCCCGATCGTGATCAGCCCTGAATACGCAAGCGACGAGTACGCAACGACACCGCGGAAGTCGGGCGCACGGAACGCGAGCAGCGAGCCGTAGATGAGCGACGCCGCCGCGAGCACGAGAATCGTCGTGCGGTAGTACGCCGTCGGGTCGGGGAACTTCGTGATCGCAATGCGCAGCATCCCGTACATGCCCGCCTTCGCGATCACGCCGGAGAGCACGGCGCTCACCTCGGGTGGCGCCTCGCGATACGCGTCCGGGAGCCAGCCGTGGAACGGGAAGATCGGCGACTTGATCAGGAACGCGAACATGAACCCGAGGAAGATCCAGCGGCTCGCGCTCGTCGGCCCGTCGACGAGATCGAACGTGCCGACCTTCAGCCCGTAGACGATGAGCGCGGCGAGCATCAGGAGCGAGCCGGCCATCGTGTAGATGAGGAACTTCACCGTCGCGCCCAGCCGGCCCGGACCGCCCCACACGCCGATGAGGACGTAGAGCGGGATCAGCATCGCCTCGAAGAACGCGTAGAAGAGCAACAGGTCCTGCGCGACGAAGACGCCGACCGTCGCGCCCGTCAGGAAGAGCATCAGCCCGAAGTACGCGCGCGCATTGTCTCGCCCGACCCAGAACCCGTAGCCGATCGCCGCGGCCATGCAGATGACGGTCAGGCCGACGAGCCACAGCGAGAAGCCGTACTCGCCGACGTGGTACGAGACGTGCAGATCGGAGATCCACGACTGGCGCTGCGAGAACTGCAAGCCGGAGCGCTGGAAGTCGAAGCGGGCCGCCTGCTCGATCCAGATGCCAACCTCGAGCAGCGACACGAGCACCGCGAGGGCGCCGGTCGCGTAGCGCGAGAGCGGCAGCGCCCAGATCACGAGTGCTGCGCCGATCGGCAGACAGACGAGGAGCGTCGTGAACGAGGAGACGGTCATCGCACCACCAGGAAGACGACGGCCATGACGGCCATCCCCATGCCGAGGAACAGGACGTACGTGCGCAGCAGCCCGGTCTGGAGCTTGCGCACGACGCGGCCGGCGTCCATGGCCGTCTCACCGAGGTCGGGGCCTGCGGCGAGGACGAACGGATCCTCGACGACGCGCCGCAACTGCGCCGCGACCATCGCCGCCGGCTTGTAGAGGACGGCGTCGTACGCTTCGTCGAAGTAGAGCTTGTGCTCGAGCGCGCGCTGCACGGTGGCCAGGCGTGGAACGGTGAGACGACCGGTGCCGTAGATCGCATACGCGACGGCGATGCCGGCGAGCCCGAGGCCGAGCGCGAGCCCGGTCGAGACCCACTCCTGCGTGTGGGTCGGCTCGGCGACGCCGAGCGTGTGCGCGACCGGCGCGAGCCAGTCGGTGACGAGGTGCCAGAACGGGTTGAACTGGATCCAGCCTCCGACGGCCGAGAGCACGGTCAGCACGCCGACCGGGATGAGCATCGTCCACGGCCCCTCGAGGCCGTGGTGGTCGTGGTGGTGCTCCTCGACGAACGCGCTCGGCTCGCCCGGGAAGACGATGAAGTAGAGCCGGAAGGTGTAGAGGCCGGTGAGGAACGTGCCGATCAGCGCGACGACCCAGAAGATCCAGCCGTACCAGCCGATGTTGAGCGTCGCGGCGATGATCGAGTCCTTCGAGAAGAAGCCGGCGAACGGGAAGATGCCGACGAGCGCGAGCGACGCGACGAGGAACATGCGTCGCGTCCACGGCATCCGCTTGCCGATGCCGCCCATCTTCCTGATGTCCTGCTCCCCTCCGAGTGCGTGGATGACGAGACCCGCGCCCATGAAGAGCAGCGCCTTGAAGAAGGCGTGCGTCATCAGGTGGAACATGCTGCCCGCGTACGCACCGACGCCTGCGCCGAGGAACATGTAGCCGATCTGCGACATCGTCGAGTAGGCGATCACGCGCTTGATGTCGGTCTGCACGAGCGCGACGAGCCCGGCGACGAGCAGCGTCAGCGCGCCGATGCCGGCGCCGACCAGCTGGACCGTGCGCGCCTGCTCGAAGATCGGATGCGTCCGCGCGATCAGGTACACGCCGGCGGTGACCATCGTCGCCGCGTGGATCAATGCGCTGACGGGCGTCGGGCCCTCCATCGCGTCCGGGAGCCATGTGTGCAGCGGGATCTGCGCCGACTTCGCGGCCGCACCACCCAGGAGACCGAGCGCGATGAGATTGGTCTCCCACGGTGAGAGATTCGCGGCTGTCGCAAACGACGTCGAGAACGTCAGCGACTGCGAGTGGAAGATCAGGACGAAGAACGCCAGCGCCATGGTTGCGTCGCCGAACGCGTTCATGATGAACGCCTTCTTCGCCGCCGCGACCGCCGTCGGCCGCTCGTGCCAGAAGCCGATCAGCAAGTAGGACGAGAGGCCGACCAGTCCCCACCCGGCCAGCAGGAGCAGCATGTTCCCGCCCTGGACGAGGAGGAGCATCGAGAACACGAACAGCGACATGTACGCGAAGTAGCGCCGCTCCTCGTCGTCGCCGTCCATGTAGCCGATCGAGTAGAGGACGATCAGGCCGCCGACGCCGGAGACGATCAGCATCATCATCGTGCTCAGCGGGTCGACGAGCACCTCCAACCCGACCTTGAAGCTGCCCGCATTGAGCCACGTCCAGGCGGTCGAGATGGCGCCGTCCGCGCTCCCGTGCGAGCGCAGGCCGAAGAACGACCAGACGGCGCCGCCGAATGCGACGAAGACGCTCAGCGTCGAGATCCAGCCGGCTGCGACGCGCGGGATGCGCGTGCCGGCGAGGGTGATCAGCAGAGCGCCGGCGAGCGGTGCGATCAGACAGATCCAGGCGCCCGTGATCATCCGCGCAGCTCCGAGAGCTTGTCGACGTCGAGGGGCAGGCGCCGACGGTTCAGCGCGACGACGAGGCCGAGCCCGACGCACACCTCGGACGCCGCGACGGCCATCACGGCGAGCGCGAAGATCTGACCCGCGCCGTTGCCCGCGGCGCGGGCGAACGCGATCAGCGCGAGGTTGGCGCCGTTGAGCATGAGCTCGAGCGAGAGCAGCACGATCAGCGGGTTGCGCCGGACGAGCACGCCGAGCGCCCCGATCCCGAAGAGGAACCCGGCGATGCCGACGTACCAGACGATGCCCGGGCCCTGCATCAGCCGGTGTCTCCGGCCGTGACGTTGCGGCGCTTCGTGTGCTCGCCGAGGATCACGCCGCCGACCGCCGCGACGAGCAGCACGATCGAGGTGATCTCGAAGGCGAGCAGGTGGTCGGTGAGGAAGAGCCTGCCGATCCAGCCCGGCGAGCCGAACGTTCCGTTCACGGAGTCCGTGTGCGAAAGACGGCCGCCGGCCTTCAGGCCGAGCACGACGATGATCTCGACGAAGATCGCGCCCGCGGCGAGCACTGCGCCGAGCGTCTGCCAGCTCGGCCCGCCCTTCCACGGCGTCTCCTGCTGCGGCCCGACGTACGCGATCACGAAGAGGAACATCACCATCACCGCGCCCGCGTAGACGAGCACCTGTGCCGCCGCGACGAACTCCGCCGAGAGCAGCAGGTAGAGGACGGCGAGCGAGCCGAGGTTCCCGATCAGCGCGAGCGCCGAGAAGAACGGATTCGAGAACGAGACGACGGCGACGCCCGACGCGAGGCACGAGAAGCCCGCGATCACCCAGACCGCCCAGACGAGCACGTTGCCGGCGCTGGCAGCGAGAAGAGTGCTATTCACGAGTTGGACTTGTAGAAGGGGATCGGGGTGTCGTAGAGCGTCGCGTCGGCCACCGGCACTTTCTTCACCGGCGCCGCGAGCAGCATGTCCTTCGTGTAGATCTGGTCGTCGCGGTTGTACTCCGACAGCTCGAACTCGTTGCCGAGCGTGATCGCGTCGAACGGGCACGCGAGCTCGCAGTAACCGCAGAAGATGCAGCGGCTCATGTTGATCTCGTAGATGCGCGCGTAGCGCTCGCCCGCCGAGACTCGGTTGTCGGGCGTGTTCTCAGCCGGGACGACGCGAATGCAGTCCGCAGGGCACGCCGCCGCGCAGAGCGAGCAGCCGACGCACTTCTCGAGGCCGTTCGCGTGCGTCCAGAGACGGTGCCGTCCGCGGAAGCGCGGATAGATCGGCCGCTTGTACTCCGGGTACTGCTGCGTGATCGGCTTCTTGAAGATCTGCTTGAACGTGACGCCGAAGCCCTTGAGCGTGGAATACGGCTGCGGCACTAGACCCACACCACCAGGAGCGCTGTGACGACGGCGTTGATCGTTGCCGCGGGCAGCAGGACCTTCCAGCCGAAGCGCATCAGCTGGTCGTAGCGCAGGCGCGGCAACGTCGTGCGCAGCCAGATGAAGACGAAGAGGACGCCGAACAGCTTGAGGATGAACCAGAGCGGACCGAGCCCCCACGGCCCGTGCCAGCCGGAGAGGAAGAGCGTCACCATCAGCGCGGAGAGCGTGATCAGGTTGATGTACTCGGCCATCTGGAAGAGGCCCCAGCGCATGCCCGAGTACTCGGTGTGGTACCCGGCGACGAGCTCCTGCTCCGCTTCGGGCAGGTCGAACGGCGCACGGCTCGTCTCGGCGATGCCGGCGATGAAGAAGATCAGCATGCCGACGAACTGCGGCACGATGAACGGCAGGAACACGCCCTGCCGGTGCACGATGTCGGCGAGGTTGAGCGAGCGACCGAGCATCACGACGCCGAGCACGCTGAGCGCGAGCGACACCTCATACGACACGAGCTGCGCGCACGTGCGCATGGAGCCGAGGATCGAGAACTTCGACTCGGACGCCCAGCCGCCGACGATGAAGCCGTAGATGCCGATCGATCCGAGCGCGAAGATCAGCAGCAGGCCGATCGAGACGTTTGCGACCTCGCCGTTGATCCGCCAGCCGTGCACCGTCCAGCCTGGCCCCCATGGGATGACGGCGAACGCGGCGATCGCGGTGAACGCCGAGATGATCGGCGCCATGATGTACGGGAGCTCGATCGCGCTCGACGGCGAGAACGCTTCCTTGCGCACGAGCTTCACGAGGTCGGCGATCGGTTGCAGCAGCCCGAAGGGCCCCGCGCGGTTCGGCCCGTAGCGCAGCTGCATGCGGCCCATCATCTTGCGCTCGATCAGGGTCAGGTACGCGAACATGACGAGCACGACGTTGACGATGACGCCGGCTTCGATCAGCGCGATCCACCACGGCTCTTTCACGCTCTCGCCTCGTTCCTCGGCGACGGCGTGATGGCGATGCTGCCGCTCAGGCCTTGCGCGTGCTCCTCGGCGATGAGTGCGACGCCCTCGCGCAGATCGTTGCAGAGTTTCGCGCGCAGCTCGAGTGACGTGCCGTTGCTCGACACCGTGACGAGGTCGCCGCTCGAGATTCCGTTCGCGCTTGCGTATGCGCGTGCGAGCGTGACCTCGGCCTGCGGGCGCTGGAACTGCATCTCCGGCACGCGCTCGACGGCGGGGCCGGAGAAGAGCGGCCTGTATGCGACGAGCTGCAGGCCCTCGCCGCTCGGCGCCTCGGGCTCCGGCACCGGCGGCACCTCGACGTGCGCGGGCGCCTCGACGTAGCCACGTAGCGGCGCTTGCTCGCCGACCTCGCCGAACGTCAGGCCGCCGTAGCAACGTTCCGAGAGCTCGGCGAACACCATCGATGCGTGCGCGGGGATCTCGACGCCGAAGCGCGACGCGAGCTGCGAGATCCACTCGAGCTCGCTCGGGCCGGGTGGCGTCGCCGCCTGGCGCAGGCGCTGCAGGCGCCCCTCGAGATTGACGTACGTGCCGTCGCGCTCGAGATAGCTGGTGCCCGGCAGGACGAGGTCGGCCCAGCCGGCGGAGAGCCCATGGAACATCGAGACGACGATCACGGCCTCGGCGCGCTCGGCGAGCGCGCGCACGTTGGGGTTGCCGGCGGCCTCGTCGCCCGAGACGAGCAGCAGGCCGATCGAGTCGGGCTCACGCGCCGGCTCCTCGTCCGAGCACGCCGCCCACGCATCGGCGACACCGCGGGCGTTCGCGGTGGCGGGAATGTAGAAGGCGCCGCAGCCGTCCTTGCCGGCGAGGCC
>DATEXK010000312.1:0-3306 GCA_035257065.1 Gaiellaceae bacterium
CTCCAGCATGGTGTCGCCGCGCAGTCCGAGACGGAGCGTCTCGAGCGGGATCACCTCGTCAGGCGGGATGTTGCCGAGATTCACGTTCGGCCCGAAGTGCTTCACGAACCACGCCTGCGAGTTCTTCGTCGGCGCCTCGAAGATCACGTCGTCGATCGACACCTCGTGCGCGATCTCGTCGATCAGGCCGGTGCGCATGTCGCCGTCCTTGCGGAAGATCCCGGACGAACCGCCCTCGCGCGCCTCCGTGATCACCTTCCACGAGCCGGCCTCCTTCTCTTCCTTGATCCACTGCACCCACTGGTACGGCGCGAAGACGACGTCGGAGTCCTTGGAGCCGACCTCGGAGAGCACGACGAAGTCGCGCGCGAAGTCGGCGATGAGCTCGAGCTTGCGCTCGCGCGGGATCTCGAGCGTGCCGTCGGAGATCTCGACGTGCGAGAAGCGGTGCTCCTGGAGCCACGCCTTGAACTCGTCGATCTTGTTGCGCGCGTAGACCGCCTCGAAGAGCGTGCCGCCGCAGACGACGGGCGTCTCGAAGTGGCGATAGAGCGCGATCTTCTTCTCGAGGTTGTTCGTGATGTAGCTCGTGCCCCAGCCGAACTTGACGATGTCGACGAAGTCGCCGCCGACGTCAAACATCCCTTCGATGTCGCGCAGGTTGAGGCCCTTGTCCATCACATGGGTCAGGCCGACGTCGCGCGGCTTGCCGGGGCGCGCGGGGACGTCGAGAAATCCGTCGTTAAAGCCGGGCATACAGCTCCTTCAGCTTTTCCTGGGCCGCGGTCTGCACGTCGTGGTAGAGGGAGTTGCCGTGCGCGTCGATGCCGACGGTGAGCGGGCCGAAGTCCTTGACGCGGAACTTCCAGAGGCACTCGGGCATCAGTTCCTCCCACATGACTTCCTCGATCTCCTCGATCTGCGTCGTCTCGAGCGCGGCCGCGCCGCCGACGATCGCGAAATAGACCATCCCGAGCTCGTGCATCGGGGCGATCGCCTCGTCGGGGAAGCCGCCCTTGCCGCAGATCGCGCGCACGCCGTACTGGCGGCCGAGCGGCTCGGTGAAGCGGACCATGCGGGCCGAGGTGGTGGTGCCGATGCAGACCTTCTCGTACGTGCCCCTACCTTCGGAATCGGTGGCGATCTTGCGCACGCCGGGCGCCGTGTGCAGCAGGAAGGCGCCCTTTAGGTCCATCGGGGGCTCGACGCCTTGATCGAAGATCCGGACCTGCGTGCGGTCGCGGATGCCGATGATGTGGCCCTGCACGGTGACCTCGTCGCCCGCGCGGAGCTTGAGGATCTCCTGCGGGTCGGTGATCGGGAAGGTGACGGTGTGGTTGGCCATGGTGTTAATGATCCTCTCGGTGGCGCTGGTGGATGCCTGCGTCGCGAGCACCAAGCGATGCAAGGACGCAGGGAGACCCCATAGTGGTTTCTACGGGGTCGACCGAGGACGCCGCAGCGCGCAGTGTGATCGCGGGGCAGGCGCCGCCAAGTGTCGCCGAGGGGGTCATCAAGCCTCCCTATCCATGTCGACGGTGCCGTCCGCGGCGATGTGCGCGGTCGCGCGGCGCGCGGCCCAGCACTGGTAGTTCACGGCGACGGGGTTGAGCGTCATGTGCGTGTCGGCATGCTCGATGTGGCAGTTGAGCACCGTCACGTCGCCGCCGAGACCCATCGGGCCGATGCCGGTCTCGTTCAGCAGGCCCATCAGCTCGTCCTCGAGTTGCGCGACGAGCGGGTCGCTGTTGCGCGTGCCGATCGGGCGCGTGATCGCCTCCTTCGCGAGGTACATCGCGTAGTCGGCAGAGCCGCCGATGCCGACGCCGACGATGCCGGGCGGGCACGGCTTGCCGCCGGCGCCGACGATCGACTCGAGCACGAACTGCTTGATCCCCTTCACGCCGTCGGCGGGAACGCACATCTTGAGGAAGCTCATGTTCTCGGAGCCGGAGCCCTTCGGCACGCACTTCACGTCGAGGCCGTCCCAGTCCTTGACGAACTCCCAGTGCACGATCGGCAGGCGGTGGCCGATGTTCGGGCCGGTGTTCTCGCGCGTGATCGTGTGCACGGCGTTCGAGCGCAGAGGATGCTCGACGGTCGCGCGTGCGGTGCCGTCGCGCAGTGCCTCGTAGATGCGTGCGGGATGCAGCGGAAAGTGCTCGCCGACGTGACACGTGTAGACCGCGATACCGGTGTCCTGACAGACGAGGTTGCCCTCGCTGTCGGCGACCTCGACGTTGCGGAGGATCGTGTTGAGGACGCGCTGCCCCGGCACGGAGGTCTCACGTGCGGCGGCGTCCTTCAGCGCGTCGCGGAGGTCCTGCGGGATGTCCTTCAGCGCCCACACGTAGAGGTGCGCTGCTGCGTCCTCGACGGCGTGCTGCAAATCCGTGGCTACTGCGTTCATGCGTACGCCCTTTCTTGGCTGATGCCGCTACGCGTCATGCGCGGGCTTTCTCTGCGGCTGCCTTACCGGCGCGGCGTCCGAACACCACGCACTCGAGCAGCGAGTTGCCCATCATGCGGTTGCGCCCGTGCGTGCCGCCCGCGATCTCGCCGCAGGCGAACACTCCCTCGAGCGTCGTCTCGGCGTCCCCGTCGATGACGAGGCCGCCGTTCTGGTAGTGGAGGACGGGGTAGGTGAAGAGCTTCTCCGTGAGCGGGTCGATTCCCGCTGCGCGGTAGCGCCGGAGCATGTACGGCAGCGAGAGCTCGGCGTCGTGCTGCGCGATGCGTGTCGTGTCGAGGTAGACGGCGGGACGGCCGTCCGCGGTCTCCACGCCCTTGCCTTTGGCGACCTCGTCGACGATCGCCTGACTGACGACATCGCGCGGGCCGAGCGAGTCGGTGAACTCCTCGCCGTCGGCGTTCAGCAGCACGGCGCCGTATGCGCGGGTGGTCTCGGGGATCGAGTAGCCCTGCATCGTCTGCGGCCACGCGCCGCCGTTCGGGTGGTACTGAAGGGCGTCGAGGTCGCGCGCTTCGGCGCCGGCGGCGAGCGCGATCTGCGTCACCTCGCCGGTCGCGCCCGGATGGTTCGTCGAGAGCTCGCCGCGCTCCTCGGCGACGGCGTAGCAACGTCCGCCCGCGGCGAGGATCACGGTCGACGCCTCGAGCGAGTGCTCGCCGCAGCGCGCGTACCAGCCATGCTCGCCGCGCTCGAGCTCTGCGAGCGGGCTCTTCGGGAAGAGGGTGACGGTGCCGGCCTCGACGGCGTCGCGGAGGGCCGCGGTGATCGCGTGCCCGGTGCGGTCGCCGACCTGGAGCAGGCGCTGGCGCGACGCGCCGCCGCACCGGGCGACG
>DATEXK010000313.1:0-3127 GCA_035257065.1 Gaiellaceae bacterium
GAACCTGTTCATGTCTGAGGCCGTCACGCATCTCGCGTCCGGAAAGGTGCGCGAGCTGTACGCGCTGGATGACGATCGCCTACTGCTCGTCGCGAGCGATCGCATCTCGACCTTCGACGTGATCCTCCCGACGGAGATCCCCGACAAGGGGCGCGTCCTGACAGGCCTCTCCGGTTATTGGTTCACGCTGCTGCGCGGGATCGTCCCGAATCACATGCTCGCGATCCGCGACGACGGACGCTCGATGGAGTGCCGGCGGCTCGAGATGCTGCCGATCGAGTGCGTCGTGCGCGGGTACCTCACGGGCTCCGGCTGGAAGGACTACCAGGCAACCGGCACGACGTCCGGGCACGCGCTCCCTGCCGGGCTGCGCGAGTCGGACCGCCTGCCGCAGCCGATCTTCACCCCGGCGACGAAGGCGCAGAGCGGCCACGACGAGAACATCAACCGCGAGCAGGCGGCCGAGCTCGTCGGCGCCGAACGTCTCGCGGAGGTGGAGCGCGTTGCGATCGAGCTCTACTCATTCGCCGCGGAACACGCGCTCGCGACCGGGATCATCATCGCCGACACGAAGTTCGAATTCGGCATCGACGCGAAAGGCAACCTCGTGCTAGGCGACGAGGCGCTGACGCCCGACTCGTCGAGGTTCTGGCCCGCAGACACGTACGAGCCGGGCCGCGGCCAGGACAGCTTCGACAAGCAATTCGTGCGCGACTTCTGCGAGACGACGAACTGGGACAAGACGGATCCAGGCCCCGAGATCCCGGTGGACGTCGTGGCCGGCACCCGCTCGAAGTACATCGAGGCGTTCGAGCGGCTGACGACGATCCCCTTCCCGGCGTACCTCGAGAACCCGTCGGTGGTGCTCGGATGAAGGCGACGATCCTCGTCCGCCCGAAGTCGGGCATCCTCGACCCGCAAGGCGCGGCTGTGGAGACGGCGCTCGAGCACCTCGGCTTCTCCGTCTCGGGCGCCCGCGTCGGCAAGGTGGTGGACATCGAGGTCGCCTCGGACGATGCGGTCGAGGCGCGCGCGCAGGTCGAGAAGATGTGCGAGCAGCTCTTGACGAATCCGCTGATGGAGTCGTACGAGATCGAGCTGCATGGCTAGCCCGCAGCCACGCATCGGCGTCGTGATGTACCCGGGGTCGAACGACGACCACGACGCGCTGTGGGCACTCTCGGCCCTCGACGCCGAGGCGATCCCGGTGTGGCACGAGGAACGCGAGCTGCCGGATCTCGACGCGGTCGTGCTGCCCGGCGGCTTCTCGTACGGCGACTACCTGCGCTGCGGCGCGATCGCGCGGTTCTCGCCTGCCACCGCGGCGGTCAAGGAGTTCGCCGACGCCGGCGGCCTCGTGCTCGGGATCTGCAACGGATTCCAGGTGCTCTGCGAGGCCGGTCTCCTGCCCGGCGTCCTGCTGCAGAACGAGTCATTGACCTTCATCTGCCGCGACGTGCCGCTCGTCGTCGAGCGGGACGACCTGCCGTTCATGACGCGTTGCACGAAGGGCCAGCGGCTCGTCATCCCGGTCAAGCACGGCGACGGCCGCTGGTTCGCTCCACCGGATCTCGTCGCCGAGCTGGAGACGAACCACCAGGTCGTGCTGCGCTACGGCGAGCCGTGCAACGGCTCCGTCGACGACATCGCGGGCATCTGCAACGAGCGCGGCAACGTGATGGGCCTGATGCCGCACCCCGAGCACGCCGTCGATCCGCTGCTCGGCTCCGCCGACGGCGCGCTCATCCTCGCGTCGCTCGTCGAGGCTGCACGGGATCACGCCCTCACATTGGCCTAGCCTCCTCCGAGCTCCAGCGCCTCCGCGAGCGCAGGGTGCTGCACGAGCGCCGCGTGCAACTTCTCGATGTCGCGCGCACGGAGCGTCACGGGCCCGCGCCGGGCGACGCCACCGGTCGTGTACGCGAACCGCACGAGTCGCTCGCCGCGCGCCGTCTCGAGCAGCTGCACGACCGACGCAAAACGCCGGTCGCCGGCCTGCTGCCGGACGGTCAGCTCCTCGACGAGCTCCGCCGGCCCCCAGGGTGTCGTCGTCTTCGCGGTCGCCATGCACACCAACTAACCGGACGAACCGTCATGAGTCTGTGTCAACTCTGCAAGAGAACGACGAAGGGACGGGATCGCCCCGTCCCTTCGTCACGTGCGGGCGGTGAATCCGCTACCCGCGTATTGCCCATGGATCAACGAACACATCGTCCACCTGCCAGGTCCCCCGCGCGGCGAGCGAGGTGAACCTGATACGAAACGAGGTCGTCGCAACCGGGACCGCAAGTACCGATGAGACATCGCCCGTCGGCTGCCAGGTCGAGAAACCGTCAGCCTGCTGATCTGCGACGTTCAGAACGCCGAGCAGGTTTCCCGTGAGTCCGTAGAAGACCACCTGGACGCTGAGCGCGTCGTCCGCATCGTTGCTCCGCGCGAAGGCACGGATATGCGGATCGAGCAGATTGATGCATGTAGCCGGACTGTAGGCCGTGGCGCCCGGGGCCAGAACAAGCGAGTGCGAGCCGAGCCCACCGACGTACCACGGCTCATTGCCGGCCCCGACGCTTGCGCCGGCGCCGAGGCTCCAGCCGACGGAACCGTTCTCGAGCCCGTTGTTGGGAACGGCGTAGTACGCATTCCTGTCTCCGAACTGCGCGAACGGCTGCACCGTCGCACCGCACGTCGGCAACACGAGGTTGCCAATGCCGGAGATCAGTCCCGCATCCGCTGCCGGGGCAGCCGCGACGAACGCGACGGCCAGGATCGCGGGTACGAGAAGTCGTCTGAACGATGAAGCCGCAGTTGCCACAGTTCTTGCCCTCTCCTTAGCCGTGCGAAGTCCTCGCACCTTCGTTGTCTCGCAAGCGGCGAACAATCCCTCTGACGGGGTACGGCCAATCCCTTGGTCGAGGGGTTAGCTCGGCTCAGGGTCAACCCCCTCGAACGAAATGCCGATCCAGGGGATCGCGTGTCGGCTTTCGAGGCACCTGCGGTTCCTCACCTTCATTCCGACGACGTCGGCACGGAGCTGGTCGCGCGTGCCCGCGTTCAGTCGCGGCTGCGCCTGAGCGATCGTTCCGAACAAGTCGCCGTCGCGCTGGCCGGCGCGTTCGTCGTCTCCGCC
>DATEXK010000314.1:0-4863 GCA_035257065.1 Gaiellaceae bacterium
CGGCGGTGCTACGGCGCGCGATCCCCGAGGCCCGGGTCGGCCGGCGCTTCCAGATCGTGCTCGACGGGCTCACCGTGTCGCTGCCGGCGTCGAAGCTGCCCGCCCTCGTCCGCCTCCCTTCGATTACAGCGGTCTACCCGAGTGTCACCTACACGCTCGCCCTCGATCGCTCGCCGTCCGTGATCGGCGCCGACGTGCTCCGTGAGCAGCAGGGAGCCGACGGCACGGGCATGAAGATCGCCGTTGTCGACGACGGCATCGACCAGTCGAACCCGTTCTTCGACCCGACCGGATTCTCGTATCCCGCCGGGTTCCCGAGGGGTGGCAGGAAGTGGACGACTCCGAAGGTGATCGTCGCCCGCGTGTTCCCAGGTCCGAATGCCGGCGCGCCGGGGCGGCTCGCGGTCGATCCCGACTCGTCGTTCCACGGCACGCACGTCGCCGGGATCGCGGCCGGAGACTCCGGCACGACGGCGCCGGCGGGGAAGGATCACCCGACGGTCACGGGGCTGAGCGGCGTTGCGCCCCGTGCGTGGCTCGGCAACTACCGGGTCTTCACCGTGCCGACGCCGATCGGGCACGTTGCGAACACGCCGGAGATCATCGCCGCCTTCGAAGCTGCCGTGAGCGACGGCATGGACGTGATCAACTTCTCCGGCGGCGGGCCCCAGGTCGACCCGGCGAACGACGCGCTCGTCGAGGCGATCCACAACGTTGCGGCCGCGGGTGTCGTGCCCGTGATCGCGGCAGGCAACGACCGCGACGACTTCGGTCTCGGCTCGGCCGGGTCTCCCGGCACCGCACCCGATGCGATCTCCGTCGCCGCCGTCTCGAACACACACGTCTTCTCACCGGCGCTCGACGTGACCGCCCCGGATGCGCCCGATGCGCTGAGGGGCATTCCGTTCCTGGGCACGAACGGCTCGCTCGCGCCGTCCGCGTGGGGGTCGACCGAGCACACGCTCGCCGACGTGGGCTCGGTCGCCGGTCGCGACGGCCGGCCGGTCGAGCCTCACCTGTGCGGCCCGCCCGGAGATCTCGCGTCGCCGAGCGGAGAGCTACCGGCAGGATCGCTCACCGGAACGATTGCGCTCGTCGAGCGCGGCCTCTGCCCGTTCGAGACGAAGACGCTCCAGGCGAAAGCGGCAGGCGCAATCGGCGTCGTCTTCTCGGACAACCGCCAGGGAGAGGCAAACGACGTCCCCGCACGGCTCTCGCTCCCGGGCGGGATGATCGCCAACCTCGACGGAGACCACCTGCGCGCGTACCTCGCGGCACACGGCGGCCGGACGACGGTGCGCATCGGGCACGACCCGCTCGAGCTCGAGACCGGGCGCAGCGGTGTGATCACGAGCTTCTCCTCCGCCGGCCCGACCGCGTTCGGCCACGACCTCAAGCCCGACGTCTCTGCGCCAGGCGGGCAGATCCTCTCGGCCACCCTGCCGAACACGAGCACCTCCCGGTTCGCGGTCTTCGACGGCACGTCGATGGCGACGCCGCACGTCGCCGGCTCGGCAGCACTGCTGCTCGAGCTGCATCCCGGCTGGACACCCGCCCAGGTGAAGTCAGCGCTCGTCTCCACCGCCGGAGCCGCCTGGGGCGACACCGCGCGCACGCAGGAGGCTCCGGTGACGCTCGAGGGCGGCGGCCTCGTGGCACTGCCCCGCGCTGCCGATCCGCAACTCTTCACCGACCCGGTCTCGCTCTCGTTCGAAGACCTCGTCGTCACGCACGGAGCGGCGAGTCGCGCCCTGCTCGTGCGGCTCACCGACGCCGGGGACGGCGCGGGCGCCTGGCAGGTCGAGTTGGCGCCGCAGGCCGCCACCGCCGGTGCGTCGATCGACATCCCGGGAGTCATCACGGTGCCGCCCGGCGGCGAGGCCGACGTTGCCGTCGTCGCGCGCGCGGCCGCCGACGCTGCGCAGGGCGAGGATTACGGGTTCGTCGTGCTCCGCAAGGGCGACGTGACGCGCCGCGTGCCGTATCTCTTCCTTGTCGACCGGCCGGCGCTCGCAAACGCGCCGGTGCTCGAGTTGAAGCGGCAGCAAGCCGGCGACACGCGCACCGGCACGGATCGCGTGGACGCCTACCGGTATCCCGTCGCGCCGTTCGGTAACGCCCCCGACACGCCGCCGATGCGCGAAGACGGCGGCGAGACGGTCTACGAGACGTTCGTCGACCGTCCGGCGGTCAACGCGGGGGTCTCCGTGATCATCGAGACGCCCGGCGCCCGGATCGACCCGTTCTATCTCGGCGCGCAGGACGAAAACACGGTCCAGGGCTTTGCCGGCACGCCGATCAACGTCAACGGGTTGACCTCCGGCTATCTCCTTCCCGTTGGTGCGGCCGGCGCCGCGTTCCCCCGCCAGCAACGCTTCTTCGTCGCCGTCGACTCCGGTCGCGATCCCTTCGACGGGCACACGCTGGCCGGCGGCTACGTCCTGCGCTCCTGGATCGACGATGTGTCGCCGCCGTCGATCGAGATGCTGACGATGCGCGTCGCCGCCGGGCGGCCGGCGCTCGTGCTCCGGGTTCGCGACACGCAGTCGGGCGTCGATCCCGAGTCCTTGACGATCGGCTACAAGGGCGTGCTGGTCGGGGCGTCGCTCTACGATCCCACGAACGGTGTCGCCGTCTTTCGGCTTCCCGGCACGGTCCCCGCTCTCGCCGGTGGGACACTCAAGTTGCGTGTTGTCGCATCCGACTTCCAGGAGGCGAAGAACATCGACACCGTCGGGCCGTCCCTCATGCCGAACACGCGCTCGACGAGCGTGCGCATCAGGGTCGTCACGGGAACGGTGGTCGACTGGGTGCTGCCGGCGGCGGGCACCTGCGTCGCCAAGCAGCAGACGCTCAGCGTGGCTGTGAGCTCGACGCGACAGGTGAAAAGCGTGCGCTTCCTCCTCGACGGGAAGCAGGTCGCCGTGGCCCACCCGACGAACGGACTGTGGGAGGCGCGCACGTCGACCGTGACAACGACGGTGGGCGCGCACACACTCGCGGCGGTCGCGACCACGGCGAGCGGCGGCGGCACCGTGACGGCGCGGCGTATCGTGCGAACGTGTCCGAGCTGACCAACCGCGTCGCGGTCGTCACCGGTGCCTCATCCGGCATCGGCGCGGAGCTCGCGCGCGCTCTCGCGCAGCGCGGCTGGCACTGCGTGTTGCTCGCGCGGCGGGAGGAGTGCCTGCGCCCGCTCGCCGAGGAGATCGACGGCGAGTTCGAGCTCTGCGACGTCTCCGATCGCGCCGCCGTCGACGCGGTGGCCGCGCGCATCCTCGAGCGCCATCCGCGCATCCACCTGCTCGTCAACAACGCGGGCTTCACGCGCCGCGGGGACTTTCTCACCGGCGACCCGCAGGGGATCGAAGACGTCGTCCGGACGAACTATCTCGGCAGCGTCTGGTGCCTGCAGGCGTTCCTGCCGGGCCTCGAAGCGGCGACGCCGTGCGACGTCGTCAACATCGTGTCGGTCGCGGGCACTGTCGCCGTGCCGCAGTCCGGTCCGTACGCGGCGTCGAAGCACGCGCAGCTCGCCTTCTCACGGGCGGTCGCCGCTCAGCTCCGCCCGCGCGGCATCCGCGTGCACACCGTGAAACCGGGGTACGTCGAGACGGAGGGCTTCCCCCAGGCCTGGCTGCCTGCGCCCCTGCAACGCCTCGTCATCGGCCCCGACCGCATCGTCAGCCACGTGCTCGGCTCGCTCGACCACGGCCGCGGCGAGACGACCGTGCCGCACTACTACAGGGTCGCGAGCGTGCTGCAAGCACTTATCCCGAACCTCTTCGTCCGGGTTTTGGCCCGTTCCGGCGACCGCCGGTAGAATCGGCTTCCGATGAGCCAGACGACCTTCAAGGTCGAGGACGTCGTCGCCGTTGCCGAGTTCCGAACCGCGCTCCGCCGTTACGCCCGGCGCAGCGAGCGCGTCGCCCGGCAGTACGGTCTGACGCCGCAGCGCTACCTGCTCCTGCTGATGATCAAAGGCGCGGCCGACGGCAAAGAGCAGTCGACCGTGACCGAGCTGGGCGATCGCCTGCAGCTTGCGCAGAGCACGGTGACGGAGCTCGTCCGGCGCGCGGAGGAGACCGGCCTGGTGACGCGCGAGCAGTCGCAGGACGATGCGCGGGTCGCACACCTGCGCCTGACGCCCGAGGGCGACCGGCGCCTGATGCAGTCGTTCACGGAGATCGCGACGGAGCGCGCGCAGCTGCGCGACGCGTTCTCGCACCTCGACGAGACGTTCTAGGTTCTACGGGTTGGGGTTCGTCCCGGAGCCCGGGTTCGGGCTCGGAATCGGGCTCGGAATCGGGCTCGGAGTCGGGCTCGGAGTCGAACTCGCCTGCGTCTGCACGACCTCGCAGTTCTTCACGACGTCCACGGAGTCGACGACCGCGCGGTCACGCCCGTCACCGCAGTCGATGACGTCGCGCTCGCCGTCGGCCGCGTAGATCGTGTCGGAGCCGGGGCCGCCGAGAATCTTGTCGGCACCCGAGCCGCCCGTGATCACGTCGTTGCCGGCACCGCCGTCGAGGTAGTCGTCCCCTGCGCCTCCGAGGATCGTGTCGTTGCCGCCCATGCCGAGGATGACGTCGTCGAAGCCGCCGCCGGCGAGATACTCACCGCGGTTCGTGCCGACGATGTGCCGGCCGCGCCGGTGCGGCGGCACCGCCGAGACGGGCTCGGTTGGATCAGACATCGCGACGAGCGTGCCGTACGCGTTCTTCGCCGTCACCGCGAGGCGCAGCGTCGAACCGAGGTCGGCGACCGTCGGGTCGTAGACGACCTTCGTCGCGCCCTCGACGGTGTGACAGGCCGCACCGGTCGCGTCGCAACGCTGCCAGACGAATGTCGTCGAGATCGGCG
>DATEXK010000315.1:0-5864 GCA_035257065.1 Gaiellaceae bacterium
CCGGGAGCGTGCGCCCCGTCGACGACCGTCGTGAGGCCGGCGTCGCGCGCGCGCCGCACGATCTCCTCGACCGGCAGGAGCAGGCCCGTCTCCGAGGTGATGTGCGAGGCGTAGACGACGCGTGTCCGGCTGGTCTGGCGCGCGAAGAGCTGCTCGACGACGTCGCCGACGGGCAGCGGCATCTCCGCGCGGACGTAGCGGGCGCCTGCCCGGGCGCAAATCGCCTCCCACGCGAGGTCGCACGCGCCGTACTCGAGCCCGGTCGCGAGCACCTCGTCGCCCGGCTGCAGGTCGATTGACCGGGCGGCCATGTTCACGCCGCTGGTTGCATTCTCGACGAACGTGAGGTCACCCGGCGCCGCGCCGACGTAGGCGGCGAGCGCGGTACGGGCCTCCTCCAGGAGGCCGTCGAGCCGGCGCAGGATGAAGTCCACCGGCTCGCGCTCGAGCTCGAACTGCCACGCCCGGTAGCGCTCGAACACCGGGCGCGGGCAGGCGCCGAACGAGCCGTGGTTGAGAAAGACGACGTCCGGGTCGAGCATGAATTCGTCGCGCATGGCCTCAGTCTCCCGGATTTCGGGCGCACGATCCGGCGCTATCCGACGGCACCCGTAGCGTGGATGCACGATGCACGAGGGCACCTGGATGATCAGTCCGTGTCCGCACCGGGTGCAGGCCGAGCTTGCGGAGGCGCTGGGAATCAGCGAGCTCACGGCAAGCGTCCTCGTCCGGCGCGGGCTCGCCGACCCCGCCGACGCGCGGGCCTTCCTCGACGGGGAGATGGCGCCGCACGACCCGTTCCTGCTCGGCGACATGCGGGTCGCCTGCGAGCGGATCCGGGCGGCGGTCGCCGAGGGCCGGCGCATCTGCGTCCACGGCGACTACGACGTCGACGGGATCGCGGCCACCACGCTCGCCGTTCTGCTGCTCCGGGAGCTCGGCGCCGAGGTCGACTGGCACCTGCCGAGCCGCTTCGACGAGGGCTACGGCGTCAATCGCGCGACACTCGAGCGGCTCGCCGACGAGGGCTGCGGGCTCGTGCTCACCGTCGACTGCGGCATCACGGCGGTGGAGGAGATCGCCGAGGCGAAGGCCCGCGGTCTCGAGGTGATCGTCACCGATCACCATAGGCCCGGCGCCTCGCTGCCCGACTGCCCGATCGTTGCGACGCGCCCGTCCGACTATCCGTTCCCCGAGCTCTGCGGCACGGGCGTCGTCTACAAACTCGGCCAGGCGCTCTTCGGAGTCGACTCCGAGATCCCGAAGCGCCACCTCGACCTCGTCGCCCTCGCGACGATCGCCGACGTCGTGCCGCTGCTCGACGAGAACCGCAGCATGGTGATCGCGGGCCTGCGCGCGCTCGCACGCACGCAGAAGATCGGCCTTCAGGCGCTGATGCGCGTCGCCGGCGTCGACCCCGCAGCGATCGACGCGGGCGCCGTCGGCTTCCGGCTCGGGCCCCGCATCAACGCCGCCGGCCGCCTCGGCCATCCGAAAGCCGCGCTCGAGCTGCTCCTCACCGACGATCCCGACGACGCCCGCCGCCTCGCACATTCGCTCGAGGACCTGAACAAGGAGCGGCAGGCGGTCGAGGGCCGGATCGTGCGCGAGGCGATCGCCCAGGTCGAGTCGTGGCCCGAGGAACACAAGCAGCGCCGCGCCTACGTCGTCGCCGGAGCGGACTGGCACGAGGGCGTGATCGGCATCGTCGCTTCGCGGCTCGTCGAGAAGTTCAACCGGCCGGTCGTGCTGATCGCGGGGGGAGAAGGCGACTGGAAGGGCTCAGGCCGTTCGATCCCGAGCTTCGACCTCCACGCCGGGCTCGGCGCCTGCTCCGAGCTCCTCGAGCGCTGGGGCGGCCATCGCGCCGCCGCCGGGCTCTCGATCAAGCCGGAGAACGTCGCTGCGTTCGCCGCGCAGTTCGCCGCGTACGCGGCCGACCTGCTGCTCGACGAAGATCTTTCGCCCGTGACGCACGTCGACGCGATCGTTCCCCGCGGCCGGCGCCTGACGCTCGACCTCTGCGTCGAGCTCGCGCGGCTCGCGCCGTTCGGCCTCGGCAATCCCGCCGTGACGCTGCTCGCCGCGGGCGTCGAGCTCGACGCGCTCTCCACCGTCGGTGAGGGCAAGCACCTCCGTTTCCGCGTTCGCCGCGACGGCACCGATGCGGGCAGCGCGATCGCCTTCGGCATCGGCGGCCGGCTCGACAGCTACCGCCGCGACGGGCGCTGGGACATCGCGTTCCGTCTCGAGGAGAACCGCTGGAACGGCACGGTGTCGCCGCAGCTCGTGGTGCGCCGCATCTTCGTCGCCGACGCGCGCTACGACGAGCTGCGCGACTGGCTCGTCGCCGAGTTCCGCAAGCCGGCGCAGGCGCGCAGCGCCGACGCGGCGGCGGTGTTCGCGGAGCTCGAGGTGGGGGAGGCAGGTCTAGGCCGGCGGCACCTGCTCGAATCGGAGCGCTTCCGTGCGCTGCTCGCCGGCGAGCCCGCGCTCGCGCGCGCGGCCTAGATGCGCGAGGGAGCACCGGTCGTCTTCGACGGCGATCCGTACGTGACCTACGTGTACGGCTTGCGGGCGATGAAGATCGCCCAGCCGAGCAGCTCGCGCTGGAAGCTCAGGTAGTCGTCGCGATTGCGCTCGTGACGCTCGCGGATCTCGCTTGCGTCAGGGTCGCGTGGATTCGCGGCGAGCCATTCGTCGAGCGCGCGCCAGTGCAACGACTCGTAGCGGTCCCAGTCGTCCTCGCTCGACGCGATCATGCCCTGCAGGGAAAGGCCTGCAGACTCGATCCGGCCGACGGTCTCGCGCAGCGCGACGAACCCCTGGTCGTCGATGCCGCGCGGCAGAGGCCAATGACGCCAGTACGGCTCCCCGACGACGACGTAGCCGCCGGGGCGCACAGCCGGCGCCAGCGCAGCGAGTGTTCCCGCCAGGTCGTCCCACACGAACGTCGCGCCGAGGCAGAACGCGGCGTCCCAGCCCTCGGGGTCGAGCGTGAATGCATGCGCATCGGCTTCGACGATCTCGACGAGGTCGCCGACGCCGGCGGAGGTCACCCGTTCGCGCGCCGCCTCCACGAACTCGGGTGCACGCTCGATGCCGAGCACCGTGCAACCGAAGGTCGAGGCGAGCAGCACGGCAGGGCCGCCCTTGCCGCAGGCGAGGTCGAGCACGCGCACAGCCGGGTCGAGCCGGAGGTACGTGCCGAGGAGCTCGATCTTCTCGGCGCTCGTCGGATTCTGAATCTCGTGGTCGCGCTCGGCGACGGCGTAGTACCAGGGCATCGGGGAAGCGTATTCCTAGACGCCGAGCGACAGTCTGCTGACGCGCCGGGGCGGCGGGCGCACGAGGCACGCCTGCTCGTCGAGCAACGCGAGCGCGCGCGCGAGCTTGGCGACTTTCCGGGCTTCTCTGCGTCGAAATCCGAGCACGAGCAACGTCATTTCGACCTCGCCGCGGCCCTTCCTGCCGGGGGATTCCGACCTCGGAGGCCCGGAGTACACTGAGGAACTTGGCGACACTGGAGACAGGCGAACGGCACCAGGCGCTGCTCGACGGGCTGCTCGCCGAGGTGGCCGGCTACACGACCGCGGTCGATCGCGACCTCGTCACGCGCGCATTCCGCTACGCGGCCGCCGCGCACGAGGGCCAGCAGCGCCAGTCCGGCTCCGACTTCATCGAGCATCCGGTCGGCGCCGCCCGCATCTGCGCCGAGCTGCGCCTGGACGAGCAGACGATCGCAGCGGCGCTTCTCCACGACGTCGTCGAGGACACCGACACCGACATCGAGGACGTGCGCGCCGCCTTCGGCGACGAGATAGCCCGGCTCGTCGAAGGTGTCACGAAGCTCACGCGAATCAGCTTTCAGAGCCGCGAGCAGGCGGAGGCGGAGAACTACCGCAAGATGATCGTCGCGATGTCCGAGGACGTTCGCGTGATCCTGATCAAGCTCGCAGACCGGTTGCACAACATGCGGACGATCGAGTACCTCGGCAAGCAGAAGCAGATCCAGAAGGCGAAGGAGACGCTCGAGGTGTACGCGCCGCTCGCGCATCGCCTCGGTATCCACACGCTCAAGTGGGAGCTCGAGGACCTCTCGTTCCAGACGCTGCACCCGCGCAAGTTCGCCGAGATCAAGACGATGGTCGCCGAGCGCCGCGCCGACCGTGAGAGTCACGTCGCGGAAGCCGCAGACGTGCTCGCGCGCGAGCTCGCGAAGGTCGACATCCCCGCGGAGATCTCAGGACGCGCGAAGCACTTCTACTCGATCTACGACAAGATGGCCAAGAAGGGCCGCGAGTTCAACGAGATCTACGACCTCACGGCGATGCGCGTGATTGTCGAGCGCGACGGCGAGGAAGGGACACGCGACTGCTACGGCGCGCTCGGCCTCATCCACTCGCTCTGGAAGCCGATGCCGGGCCGCTTCAAGGACTACGTCGCGATGCCGAAGTTCAACGGTTACCGCTCGCTGCACACGACCGTGATCGGGCCGGAGGGCAGGCCGCTCGAGATCCAGGTGCGTACGCGTCAGATGCAGGAGACGGCCGAGCTCGGTGTCGCGGCGCACTGGGCCTACAAGCGCGGCACAAAGAGCGTGGCCGACGAGGAGTGGATGGCGTGGGTCAAGCAGCTGATGGACGCGCACGAGGACGACGCCGACGCAAACGAGTTCGTCAAGTCGCTTCGCACAGACCTCTTCGACGAGGAGGTCTTCGTTTTCACGCCGAAGGGGGCGGTCAAGACACTTCCTGCCGGCGCGACGCCGATCGACTTCGCATATGCGGTGCACACCGATGTCGGCCATCGCACGGTGGGCGCAAAGGTGAACGGGCGCATCGTGCCGCTGCACTACAAGCTCCGCAACGGCGATCGGGTCGAGATCCTCACCTCGAAGGTCGGTCGCGGCCCGTCGCGCGATTGGCTCTCGCTCGCTGCGTCGTCGCGCGCCCGGAACAAGATCCGCCAGTTCTTCTCGCGCGAGCAGAAGGAAGACCTCGAAGCGAAGGGCCGCGAAGCGCTCGAGCATTCCCTCAAGGGCCAGAATCTCCCGTACCGGAAGCTCGCGGGCTCCGCCGTGCTTGCAGGTGTGATCCGCGAGTCGGGCTTCAAGAAGGCCGAGGACTTCTACATCGCGCTCGGCTCCGGGAAGCTGACCGCCGCGAGCATCGTCAACAAGGTGCTCCAGCGGCTGAAGGTCGAAGAGGTCGTCGAGGAGGAGACGCTTCAGCCGCGGAAGAAGCCGCGCGCACGCGACGCCCTCGGAAGCGCGACCTACGGCATCAAGGTCATCGGCGTCGAGGACGTGCTCGTCCGCATCGCGAAATGCTGCACGCCGGTGCCCGGCGACGAGATCGTCGGCTACATCTCGCTCGGCAAGGGGATCACGATCCACCGTGACGATTGCCCGAACGTCCGCGCGCTGATGCGCAACCCCGAGCGGTTTACGCCGGTCGAGTGGGAGGGCGGCACGACGCAGAGCTTCCGCGTCCAGATCGCGGTCGACTCGTGGGACCGCTCGCGCCTGCTCGAAGATGTGGCGCGGACCTTCGCCGAGCACGGTGCGAACATCGTCTCGTACGGCGGCGTCGTCGAGGATCAGATGGCGAAGAACTGGTACGTCGCGGAGGTCGGCGACGTGAAGGCGCTGCGGGCGCTCTTGACGGCGCTCCGGAACGTGGACGCCGTCTTCGACGCGTACCGCATGACGCCTAGCTAACGCATCGCTTCGGACGCATCGCTTCGCTTGCTTCACGGGGGAAACCAGTTTCCCCCGTGGGTCCCCCTTCTGGGTTGTTGTGCTCGCGGCCGGGCGCGTCACTGCTCTCGCCGAACAAGTTCGGCTCCGCGACGATCCGCGT
>DATEXK010000316.1:0-2707 GCA_035257065.1 Gaiellaceae bacterium
GGACGGCCGCGTCTTCGTCGCCGGCGTGCCGCTGCACGGGCGGGGCCTCGGTGCGCTCGTGGCGCTCGACGTGCGGCCCGACGTCGCCGCGGCGATCGGAATCGTCAGCGACCAGGCGCTGCGCGCGGGTGTGATCGCCGGTGTGATCGGTGTGCTCGTCGGGTTGCTGCTCGCGCAGCTGATCGCGCTGCGCCTGCGCCGCCTCTCGGCGGCCGCCGAGGCGATGGCGCTCGGAGACTTCGAGTCGCCGATGCGCTATCGGTACCGCGACGAGTTCGGCGCGCTCGCGCAGAGCTTCGAACGCATGCGCCGGCAGCTCCGCCGCTCGTTCCGACAGATCGAGGGTGAGCGTGACCGTCTGCGCATGCTGCTCGAGCGGCTGCACGAAGGCGTCGTGACCGTCGACGCCGAGCTCGTCGTGCAGTTCGCAAACGCGGAGGCGCGGCGACTGCTCGGCGGGCGACTGGCCGAAGGCGACGCGTTGCCGGACCCGTGGGTCGGCTTCTCCTTGCGGGAGTTCGCCGATCGGCTCTTCGATCCGACCGCCTCGCTCGCGCAGGCCCGCGTAACTCCCGACGAGGAACGCGCACTCACCGTTGTCGGCATCCCGGCGCAGCCCGAGGGAGACACGGTGCTGATCGTCCTCGACGACCTCAGCGAGCAGGAGCGCCGCGAGCTCGCCGAGCGTGAGTTCGTCTCGAACGCCGCGCACGAGTTGCGCACGCCGCTCACGACGATCATCGGCGCCGTCGAAGTGCTGCAGGCCGGAGCGAAGGACGATCCAGTCGAGCGCGACCGCTTTCTTGCGCACATCGAGCGCGAGTCCGCGCGGCTCGCGCGGCTCGCCCGCGCGCTGCTCACGCTTGCGCGCGCCCATGCGGGTCAGGAACGGCCGCGCTCGGAGCCGGTCGCACTCCGGCCGTTGCTCCAGGAAGTCGTCGACGACCTGCGCCCTTCCGCCGGGGTCGCCGTGGAGATCGAGTGTCCGCCGGAGCTCGCCGCAATCGTCAACCGCGACCTGCTCGAACAGGCGCTGCGAAACCTCGGTGAGAACGCTGCGAAGCACACCCAACAAGGTCGGGTCGTGCTGCGGGCCTACGCCGTCGGGAACAGCTTGCGTGTAGAGGTCGAGGACACGGGCGTCGGCATGACCTCCGACACGCAGCGGCACGTGTTCGACCGCTTCTACCGCGGTCAGGACCGAGACGCCGAAGGCTTCGGGCTCGGGCTCGCAATCGTGCGGCAGACGGTGCGCAGCCTCGACGGGCGCATCGAGCTCGACTCCGCCCCCGGCAAGGGGACGTGCGTCCGGATCGTGCTCGAACAGGCGCCGGTGCGCGAGGCGGTGCCGGTCGGGTGAACGCGCACGCGAGCGTCCTCGTCGTCGACGACGATCCCGGCGTGCTCGACGTCGTCGCGTTCACGTTGCGGCGCGAAGGCTTCGAGGTCGACGAGCAAACGGACGGCGCGGCAGGGCTCGAAGCGGCGCGCGCGCAGAGCTACGACATCGTGATCCTCGACGTGATGCTGCCGGGACTGTCCGGCACCGACGTCTGCCGCGCGCTGCGCGCCGAGAGCGACGTGCCGATTCTGATGCTCACCGCACGCGACGCTGAGATCGATCGTGTGCTCGGGCTCGAGCTCGGGGCCGACGACTACGTTACGAAGCCGTTCTCGACGGCAGAGCTGCTGAGCCGCGTGCGCGCGATCCTGCGACGGCGCGAGCTCGACCGCGCGACCGGCGGTGCAGCCGTGCGCCGTCTCGGCGGCTTGCACATCGACCTCGGTCGCCACGAGGTGCTCGTCGACGGCGAGCGCGTGCATCTGACCCTCTCGGAGTTCAAGGTGCTCGCGCTGCTTGCAGAGCAGCCGGAGAGCATCGTGTCGCGGCGCGAGCTGATGCAGCATCTCTGGGCCAGCGAGCATGTCGGCGACGAGCACGCCTGCGAGGTGCACATCTCGAACCTGCGCCGCAAGATCGAGCGCGATGCGTCGAAGCCGGAGCGTCTCGTCACCGTGCGTGGCCTCGGCTACAAGCTCCTGTCGGTGTGACGCTCGCCGAGCTGTTCGGCGTCCGCTACGCGATCGTCCAGGCGCCGCACGCTCGTCGCCGAGACGGACGCAGCCCAGAGCGGGCGGAACGACCCGCCCTAAGCAGACACGCCTCCCTTCTTAACGGTGACTGTCACCGTTTGGGGAGTGCCTGCCGGGAAGTCGTGGCGGAGTCGTGTCGCTCTCGTTGCGGGGTCTGACCCGGGTCTGACCCCGGTTCAAACGACGCGGCCTGGGCGGACACGCCTTCCGGGTTCGAATGCCCAGCGAACGTCTGTCACCGTCGCGGGAATGCCTGCCGGGAGGTCACGCGCGGAAGTCGTACAGGAGTCGTTACGGGGTCTGACCCGGGTCTGACCCCGGGTTCGAGGCCGCGCGTTGCTCGAGGGTCAGGCGCGGAGCACGGCCCGGCGCGGGCCTGCCAGGAAGCCGGCTTCGACGAGCAGCGGCATGATCGTCGAGTCGACCACCGGCTCGCTGTCGAAGCGCTCGACGGCCAGGCGCTTGGCGCCGCCACGCTTCACATGTGAGACGAGCGCGGCGAGCGCCTCGCGCAGCCACTCGTCCTCGGGCTCCCGCAGCGGCACGAGCGAACGGCCGCCACGCTCGACGAAGAGCGCGGGCTCGCCGCCGAGCAACACGACGTGCGCGCCGG
>DATEXK010000317.1:0-25624 GCA_035257065.1 Gaiellaceae bacterium
GGCGGCTCGCCGTTCGTCCAGGGCCTTTACGGCGGCGGCTCGGTGCTCGCGCCCGGCCTCGCGCTTGCGATCGTGCCCCTGCTCGCGGAGCAGGTCGGCTTCCGCGCGCCGTATCTCAGCGGGATCGCCGTCGCCGCGGTCTGCGCCGTGTTGCTCGTGTTCGCTCCGCCGGCGCCGCGCAGGGTTCGGCACGCCGGTGAGCATCTCGATTCCGGCTTCCTCCGCGACCGCTTGCTCATCCGCTTCTCCGTGATCCACGCAGCGTCGTTCGGCTTCAGCGTGATCGTCGGGAACTGGGTGGTCACGCTCCTCGAGCACCACGGCCACTCGAAGGGCGTCTCGGCGGCGACAGGCTCGCTCACGCTCTTGCTCGGCTTCTTCACGCGCGTCGCCGGCGGCCCGCTGCTGCGGCGGCCCGACGCGTCACGCTGGGTGGCTGCGAGCCTCGTCGCGTCCGGTCTCGGCGCGATCGCGCTCGCGCTACCACTGCCGATCGCCGGCCTCGTCGCCGCTGCAGCCGTGGTCGGTCTCGCATCGGGGATCCCGTTCGCGATGGCGTTTACCGGCGCCGCCGCCGCCCGGCCGGACTCTCCGGGAGCAGCGGTCGGCTTTGTCAACAGCTGGGCGGCGCTCGCGATCGTCGCCGGCGCACCCCTCGTCGGGCTCACGTTCTCGCTGCCCGGCGACGGGCGAATCGGTTTCCTGGCGGTCGGCGTCCTCGCGGCGCTCGCTGCGCTCGCGACGCCACGGCGGAGCTCCTTGTAACTCCCGATTTGCGGCGAGATATGCTCGCCGTAACCGACCGGGAGGGTCAATTGCTCAGCTTCGGGGTCACCGTTCTGCCGGATCCGCCGTATCAGCGCTGGCTCGAGCTGATTCAGCTCGCCGAGCGCCACGGCTTCGAGTATGCGTGGACGTACGACTCGCACGTGCTCTGGCAGGAATCGATCCCACTGCTCGCCGTCGCCGCGCGAGAGACCTCGAAGATCAAGCTGGGCCACTTCGTCACGAACCCGGCGACCCGTGACCCGACGGTGCTTGCGAGCGCGTACGCGACACTCCACGACCTCTCGAACGGCCGGATGGCGATGGGGGTCGGCCGCGGCGACTCCGCGGTCCGCTACATCGGCAGGCAGCCGATGAAGGTCGCGGAGTTCGAGGCAGCGTGCGCGATGGTCAAGGAGTTCATGAACGGCCGTGAGGTCAACTGGAACGACAAGGACCTCCAGCTGAAGTGGGTGCGTCCGGAGCTTCCCGAGATCCCGATGTGGGTTGCGGGCTACGGGCCGAAGGCGCTCGCCGTCGCGGGCCGCGTCGGCGACGGCGTGATCATCCAGCTCGCCGACCCGGAGATCATCACCTGGATCATGGACACCGCCCGCAAAGCCGCCGAGGCCGAAGGGCGCGACCCGTCGAAGCTCAAGTGCATCGTCGGCGCCCCGAGCCACGTGACCGACGACCTCGCCGACGCGCGCGACCAGGTGCGCTGGTTCCCCGCGATGGTCTCGAACCACGTCATGGACCTGATCGAGCGGTACGGCACCGACGGCAGCTCTGTCCCGAAGGCGCTCACCGACTACGTACAGGCGCGGAAGTTCTACGACTACAACGACCACTCGCGGGTCGGCGCCGCGCACGGTGAGTTCGTGACCGACGAGATCTGCGACCGCTTCTGCGTCATCGGCAACGCCGAGCAGATCAAGGCGAAGCTGAAGGAACTGGAAGGGGTCGGCGTCGACCAGTTCAACGTCTACCTGATGACGCACAACCAGGAAGCGACGTTGCAGGCGTACGGCGACGGGATCATCCCGCAGTTCGCAGGCATCGCCGCTTAGCCGATCCTTACCCGCGGCACATCTCTGCCTGACTAGGCTCGGGCCGGATGGAAGACCTGCAGGCGCTGCTCGAGATGCGGCAGGCGTCGCCGCTCTCGTTCTCCGACGATGGCCGCCTACTACTCGTCGGCTCCGACGTGCCCGGCACGCGGCAGCTGTACGCCGTCCCCGCCCGCGGCGGCGAGCCGCAGCAGCTGACGCGGTTCGACGAGCCCGTCGCCGGCCAGTACCTCCCCGACGGCCGCATCCTGCTCGAGATCGACGCCGGCGGAAACGAGCGCACGCAGCTGTACTTCCTGGCCGCGGAGCCGGGAGCGCCCCCCGAGGCGCTCGTCGTCGACGAACGCTTCATTCACGCCTCGCCGCAGGTTGGACGTGACGGCACGCTGCTCGCGTACGCCACAAACCGGCGAAACGGCACCGACTTCGACATCGTCGCGCACGACTTGCGCACGGGCGAAGAGCAGAGCTTCGAGCTCGGGGGCTGGTGCGACGTCGCGTCGATCTCGCCCGACGGGCGCTTCATCGCCACCGAGCGCCTCGGCGAGCGGACCGGCGACTCGGACATCTTCCTGCTCGACGTCGCCACCGGCGAGATTGCGCACGCAACGCCGCACGAGGGAGACGCGGAGTACGGCCGGCCCGCGTGGCTCCCGGACGGCGCCTCGTTCCTCGCGCCGACGAATGCAGGACGCGACAACTTCGCAATCGGCCGCTTCGACGTCGCAACGCGCTCGTGGTCGGTCGTGCTCGAGTCCGAATGGGATCTCGACTGCGCCGCCGACGAGGCCGGTCGCAGCGTCCTCGTGGGGATCAACGAGGACGGCTACTCGAAGCTCGAGCTGCGTGATCCGCACACGCTCGAACTGCGCGAAGAGGTGCCGCTGCCGCGGCGCGGCGTGATCGACCACCCGCTGTTCTCGAAGGACGGTTCGCTGCTCGCGTTCGCCTTCTCGTCGCCGACGGAGCCGTTCGACCTCTACGTCTACGACCTCGACGCGCACAAGCTCGAGCGCGTGACGACGAGCCCGCGCGAGGTCGATCCCGCGACGCTCGTCGAGCCCGAGTTGCACCGCTTCACGAGTTTCGACGGCGAGTCGATTCCCGTGTTTCTCTTCCGGCCGAAGGGCGAGGGGCCGTTCCCGGTCGTGGTGATGATCCACGGCGGGCCCGAGGCGCAGTGGCGACCGTGGTTCCACACGAGCTTCGCACCGCTCACGCAGCATCTGCTCGGCCGCGGCTACGCGGTCGCGGCGCCGAACGTTCGCGGCTCGACGGGATATGGAAAGCGGTTCGAGCATCTCGACGACGTTGGGCTGCGGCTCGACTCCGTGCGCGACCTCGCCTCGCTGCACGAGTGGCTCGCGGGGCAGCCGGGGATCGACGGCTCGCGCGCGGTGCTGTACGGGCGCTCGTACGGCGGCTACATGGTGCTGGCGGGGCTCGCCTTCCAGCCCGAGCTCTGGGCCGCCGGCATCGAGATGGTCGGCATCTCGAGCCTCGTCACCTTCCTCGAGAACACCTCCGACTACCGCCGCGCTGCGCGTGAGCGCGAGTACGGGTCGCTCGCGCACGACCGGGACTTCCTCGTCGAGGCGTCGCCGATGACGCACATCGACGCGGTCCGAGCGCCGCTCTTCATCGAGCACGGCGCGAACGATCCGCGTGTGCCGGTCGGCGAGTCGCAGCACATCGCCCGGGTCCTGATCGAGAAGGGGATCCGCTGCGAGCTCGTGATCTACGAGGACGAAGGGCACACGATCGAGAAGCTCGCAAACCGCATCGACTGCTTCACCCGCGCGGGCGCGTTCCTCGACGAGGTGCTCGGGTAGCGATTCCCGCCCCTGGCTACGATGGGCGCTCTGGCGCCTTGGCCGAGTGGTTAGGCAGCGGCCTGCAAAGCCGTTTACAGCAGTTCGAATCTGCTAGGCGCCTTCGTTCGCCTCACACGCGAGTGCGCGGCCTGCTCTAAGCTCGCACCCGATGAAGCTCGGCGTCTTCACCGTTCTCTTTGCGGATCTTCCGGTCGAGCAGATGCTCGACCGCGTCGCTGCACTCGGCATCGAGGCGGTCGAGCTCGGGACCGGCAACTACCCCGGCTCGAGCCACTGCGACCCGGACGAGCTGCTCGGGAACGACGCGAAGCAGCGCGCGCTTCTCCAGGCGGTCGAGGAGCGCGGGCTCACGATCAGTGCGCTGAGCTGCCACGGCAATCCGCTCCACCCGGATGCGGACTTCGCACGCGGTTCGCACGAGACGTGGCGGAAGACCGCTCGGCTGGCGGTCGAGCTCGGCGTCGACACGGTCGTTCTCTTCTCCGGCTGCCCCGGCGACGGGCCCGACGCGCACGCGCCGAACTGGGTGACCTGCGCCTGGCCGCCCGACTACCTCGAGGTGCTCGAGTGGCAGTGGAACGAGCGCGCGATCCCGTACTGGACGGAGGAGGCGGCCTTCGCCCGCGCGACCGGGCTGCACAAGGTCGCGTTCGAGGCTCACCCGGGCTTCCTCGTCTACAACCCGGAGACGCTGCTCCGGCTGCGCGAGGCGGCCGGACCCGAGCTCGGCGCCAACCTGGATCCAAGCCATTTCCTCTGGCAGGGGATCGACCCGCTCGAAGCGGTGCGCGTCCTCGGACGTGCGGGCGCTCTCTTCCACGTGCACGCGAAGGACGTCTATCTCGACCAGGCGAACATCCGCGTCAACGGCGTCCTCGACACGAAGCACTACTCGCAGTACGTCGACCGGTCGTGGTCGTTCCGCAGCGTCGGCTACGGCCAGGACGAGAAGTTCTGGCGTGATTTCGTCAGCGCCCTCCGCACCGTGGGCTACGACGGAGTGCTGAGCATCGAGCACGAAGACGGGCTCGCTTCGGTCGCCGAGGGCCTTCGCAAGGCCGTCGACGTCCTCCAGCGTGTGCTCTTGAAAGAGCAGCCAGGCGAGATGTGGTGGGCCTGACCCGAGAGGGCGGCGATAGGCTGGGCACGATGCGCCGCGCCTTGCCTCTTGTCGCTCTGCTGGCTCTCGCAGCCGTCCTGCCCGCCGCGGCGGCGTCGTCGCAGACGGGTTTCGCGTTCGGCAGGCTCGGCGGGAACATCCGCCCGTACAGCGTCTCGATCGCGAACAGCGGCGTCGTGCACATCTACGGCGCCGTCAAGGTCGGACGCACGCGCGTCACTCCGATCCAGCTCGCGGCGCTCAACCGGGTCGCGACGGAGACGCAGTTCACGATCCTGCCGGCGACGACGAACTGCCACGCCACCCTGCCGGACATCGCGTCGACGTTCATCCGTGTCGGTGCGCGGACGGTGCGCGTGCACGGTGGCTGTGTGCCACGTTACGAGCGGCTGCTAAAAGCGCTCAAGGCAGCTGTTCGCGTCTCGGACGGCTGAGCACGTCCGCTGGTCAGGCGTTCCGGCGCCAGAGCAGGAACGCGAGCGGCACCGCTCCGGCCAGGATGAACCAGGGAGCAAGCGCGAGACGAGCGTACGCGTCGATGTGCGCGCGGGTGCCGCCGTACCCCACGGTGGCACGCATTGCACGCGTGATCGCGGCCGACTGGTTGTCGGAGTACGCATGGCCCCCGATGATCGACGCGAGTTGTTGAAGCGCGTGCATGCTCCCTGGGTCAGACACGTAGTGCGGGTCGGCGTGACCGTCGTGGTAGATCTGCTCCCCGTCGCGCCAGACGTGCACGAGGATCGGCGTCACACGACGATGCAGCGTGACATTCAGGTACGGCGAGGACTGCGAGGCCTCGCCGTCGGTGAAGACGACGAGCAGCCGGCGGTTGACTCCCGGGGCGAAGACGTTCGCCTCGACGAGCGGCACGAGTGCCGCAAAGGAGGTCGCGCGGTTCAGGTGGTAGGCCTGGCTCGGAGGTGGGCGATCGACGCCGACCGACTGTGCGAGCGTACGGGCGAACAGCGTCGGGTCGGTAGTCGGCATCAGGTTCGGCAGCGTGCGGTCGGTCATCGACGCGATGCCGATCGGTACATCGGGCAGCGTCGCGCGAAGACGCAGCGCGAGCTGCTTCGCCCGGGCGAGCCTTGTCGGCCGGCCGGGGCCGGCGGACGCACGCATCGAGAGCGACGTGTCGATCACGAAGAACGCTTGCGCGTCGGCTCGCTCGTTCACGAGACGCTCGCGGACGACGACCGGTTGCGCGGCCGCCACCGCGACGAGGGACGTCAGCAATACGAGCGCGACAGCGACGGGGACCACGGTGCGCTTGCGCGGGTGCGGCAGCGAGAGGACGCGGCGAACGCGGTCCGACGTCCGCTCGGTTGCGAGCAGGGCGACGACGGGGAGAGCGACCGCGAGCGCGAACAGCGCGTCGAGCGGCGTCAGGAACGTCATTCCTCCCATCAGTAGCCGCTACCGATCGGCGTCGCACCGCGTCCACGGCCGTAGCCGTAGCCGCTGCGAGCATCCTTGTTGAGCGTGCCGCCGGAGGAGCCGTTGATTCGGAGGACGAGCTCGAGATTTTGCTTCGCGTCGGCGTTGCTCGAGTCGAGCCGGGTCGCCTGGCGGAAGTAGTCGGTGGCCCGCTTGAGGATCGCCTTCAACGCGCTGTTGTCGTTACCGGGCGACGGAGTCGTCACGACGAGGACGCCCAGCAGGTTCGCGGCGAACGAGCGCTCTCGTGCGCTGTGTCCGTTCGCGGCGATGCCCTCGAGCCGTTGCTGCTCCTCCGCGCGCATCGTCGGCAGGTCTTGCCGGGACTCCGGAGTCGAGCCGATCCTGCTGAACCAGAAGAGCTGGAGCGAGCGCCGGTAGTCGAGCGTGTCGCCGGTGCCGAGCAGCAATCCCGCCGGGTCTCCCGGCAGCCGGGTCGCCGGCTTCCAGAGGCCACGATGCGCGGGCAGTACGCGGAAGCGGAGATCGTCACGTGCAACCGTCGTCCGCCAGGTGCGGACGTCGGCGGCGACGAGCACGAGCAACGCGCCGGCGATGACGCAGCAGAGTGCGAGCACGCCGGAGCGATGGCGGGCTAGGTGCTTCATGCCGGCGCCCCGATGGCAAGTCGCCCGTTCCAGCGTTCGTTCGCGGCGAGGAGCAGCACGAGCAGCGTGCCGAGCGCGAGCAGACCCCACGGCTCTGCGGCGGCCACACCTTGCTCGTGGCGCTTGGCACTGTGCCGGAAGACGCTCGGGGCGACGAACGCGTTCTCGCCGAAGAGTGCTGCGAAGTAGCGCTTGTTCGAGGCTTGCGCGAACAGCGGCACGATGCGCACCGGAATATGGTCGTGCCGCAGGCGTACCGCTTCGGCCTCGAGAGCGGGCTGGTCGGTACCGGCGTCGTCGAGGTCGCTGACGATGAGGATCGCACCGCGCTTCACACCGGCCCGCTCGAGCGACTGCCGTGCCTCGCGGAGCCCGGTTGCGACACGCGTGCCGCCGCTGAAGATGTCCCAGGGCGATTGCGCGAACTGCGGCGTGCCGCTGTAGTAGCGCAGCGGTGTGAAGAAAGGAACGAACTCGAGCAATGCCCCCGGCGGCGAGTTCGGCGGTAGCAGCTCGTATGCGGTGTCCGAGAACATGACGAGCCCGATCGACTGGTTTGCGTTCACGATTCCGCGGAGCGTCGATGCGACTCGCGCATAGACCGGCCCGGAGATGCTCGCCGACATGTCGAGTGCAACGACGCCCGCGCGCGTGCCGCTCGGGAAGACGGCGGCGCGACCGCTCCCGGCTGTTCCGGCGACGTGCACGAGCGTCGCAAGCGTCGCGGCGAGCGCGACCGCGAGCACGATGCGTACGGCCGACGTGCGCGATGCCGGACCACGGAGCTTCCGGAAGTCGGCGAGCTGCACCGGATCGCGCCTACGGAACGTGGAGACTGTCATTCCGCCGTCTCCTCCTCGTGCTCCGGGTGGCGCCCCTGTTCTCGCGCCCGCTCCGAGAACGACTCGACCTCGTCGTCTTCGGGCGTCCGCGACGACCAGGCGAGCTCCCGCGCCGTGCGAGAGAGCTCATCCGTCTCGGGCAGGGGCGCCTCGACGACAATCTCGCCGGCGACACGCTCGAGCGCCTTGCGCTGCAGCGTCTCGTCGCCGCGCGCGTGCGCCCATTCGAGCACGGCAAGTGCGCGTTCGAGCGCGCTGCTCACCGGAGCCCCTCCTGGCAGCGCCACCGTACGGGGGCGGAGCACGCGGTACCAGCGGGCGGCAAGCACCGCCGCGGCGAGCAGCGCGGCGATTGCGGCCCCCAGCATGAGCCAGAGCAGCACGGTAGGGGAGATGCGATAGGTCGGCGCGGCGACCGGCGTCAGGTGGAAACGCCAGTTGAGGTGCTTCGTCCTGTGCAGGAATGCCGCGACGCCGGGGCTGACCTGAGAGAGCGCCTCGACCTTCGGCCATCTCGCGTCGACGGTGTACTTCGTCGCGCCGCTCGACGCGAGATAGGTGATGTGAATCGGTGCGAAACGGAAGACGCGAAACCGCACCTTCGGCACGCACCGCGACGAGAGGCAGCGCAGCGTCCACGTCCACGTCACCTGGGCGAAGCGGCCGACGCGGAGGCGGCGAACCGTGGGATGTTGAACGGCGATGTACGGCCGGAAGCCGGTCTTGACCTGCAGACGTGCCGGGTCGACCCAGCGCGTGTCCGCGATGACCGCGACCGACGCGGTGACCGTGTCGCCGAAGAGGTGCACGGTCGGCGACACCGTCGCAAACGCCTTCAGCGGCACGCCCTCACCGAGCGACGTGCCGGAGGGAACGATCGGAACGACGGCGCCGGCGGGAGCGGCCGCGGCCAGCGCGATCGCAACGATCGCGGCAGCGACGACCGGAATCGGCCTCACACGACCGCTCCGCGCCACATCTGGCGAACGTCGGCCCAGCGGAGAAACGCCCCGAGCACACCGGCTGCGTCATGGGACGTCTGCGCGACCGGCTCGACGCCGAGCGACCGGAAGTCCCGGACGAGCCCATCCCAACGTGCCTCGTGCTCGTCGCGCAGGCGGGCTGCTTCGCCCGCTGAGAGGCGCACCGGGACGACACGTCCGTTCGCCGGGGCGGCGTATGGGATGCCGATGCCTGCGACGTCCGGAAAGCTGCGCTCCCAGACCGGATCCTGGATGACGACGGGCACGAGCTCCCACCGGTGCTCGAGCGCTCGCTGCCAGACATGGAGGTCGGGCGGGACGACGAAGTCCGAGAGTACGAAGACAAAAGCCTGTGTCGGAAGATCGCGGCGGTGCTCGCCGAGGAACTCGAGACCGCGCGACACACCGTCGTTGGGCGCACGGAACGGACGCTCGAAGGAGCCCGGTTGGGCCCGGTGCTCGCTGCGCGGCGGGAGCCAATGCGCCTCGCCCTCCGCGTAGTCGAGGTAGCCGGTCAGGCTGCGTGCATGTCGCGCGCTCGCACCGATCAACTCGAGACAAGCGAGGATCGCGCGCGGCTTGTCGAGTTGCCGCATTGGCGAGGCGGTGATCGACATCGACGGGCGCCGGTCGCAGAGCACGACGACGCGCGGAGCCTCGTCGGCGAAGCGTTCGCGAACGATGAACTCGTCGCCGCCGCGCGCGGCGGAGAGCTTCGCCGACGACGCCCAGTCCATCCACCCGACGTCGTCGCCGGGGTGGTATGGGCGCGTGCTCGCGACGTCCGAGCCGATGCCGCGGCGGGCGCTGCGAACTCCGCCGAATGCGAGGCCGATCACTCGTCGACGCGGGACGAGCGGGAAGACGGCGCTCAACGCTACGAGCTCGCTGCCGCCGGGACGTCGAGATCGATGTCGAAGCCGGGCTTGGGCGCGACCTCGAGACACCGCTCCCGCACGACGTCGGCCGCTGCCACCCAGCCCCGGTCGCGGATCTCGGCGAGAAAGCTCGGCCTGAAGAGGATGCGGTGCAGGAGCACCGGCGCGAAGAGTTGCTCGACGTCTTCGGGCGTGACGTAGCGACGAGCGTGCAGGACGGCCCAGGCGCGCGCGGCACGGTTGAGCGCGAGCGTGCCGCGGACGGAGCTACCGATCGCGACGATGTCGAGCTCGCGCGTCGCGCGGACGAGATCGACGATCCAGTGTGCAACGGCCTCGTGCACGAACGCGTCTGCGACAGAGCGCCGTAGGAGCATGACGTCGTCGATGTCGATCACGGGCTCGAGCCGCCCGAGCGGGTGACCGCCGAGCTGCTCCTCGACGATCTGTGCCTCGTGCTCCGCGTCGGGGTAGCCGAGTGTCGTCTTCACGAAGAAGCGGTCGAGCTGCGCCTCGGGCAGCGGGAAGGTTCCCTCGTACTCGATCGGATTCTGCGTCGCCATGACGAGGAACGGATCGTCGAGGCGGCGTGTCTCGCCGTCGACGGTGACCTGTTGCTCGGCCATGGCCTCGAGCAGCGCGGACTGGGTCTTCGGCATCGCGCGGTTGATCTCGTCTACGAGCACGATGTTCGCGAACACCGGGCCTGGGCGGAACTCGAAGTCACGCTCACGCTGGTTGAAGATGGAGAGGCCGGTGACGTCCGTCGGCTGGAGGTCGGGCGTGCACTGGATGCGCGAGGACTGCGCCCCGTGGATCGACTGCGCGATCGCTCGGGCGAGCACGGTCTTCGCGGTGCCTGGCACGTCTTCGAGGAGCGCGTGCCCGCCGCACATCAGTGCGGCGACGACGAGCTTGATCTGCTCACGCTTCCCGTGAATGACGGTCTCGATGTTGTCGAGAAACCGCTCGGCGACGTCGTTGGCAGAACTCAGCTCGTCAATGCCCACGCGTGACCTCCGGACTCGGAAAGGGACCAGCAGCGTATGTGTCAGGAAGTGAGACGCACAAACGGCGATTTGGTCAGGCGGCGAAGTCGAGCGTGCGGAGCGGCGCGGTGACGAAGCTCAGGTATTCGCGGGTGCCGTCCGAGCTCCCGTGCCGGAAGTAGCTCCGGATACGGTCGACCTGGAGGAAGTCCGGCGGTTGCTCGAGGCCGGCTGTCGCGCGGTGGCTCGTCCATTGCCAGTCGGCCGGATCGGCGACGAGGCCTGCCTCTACCGGATTGAGCACGACGTATCGCACGACCGCGAGCAGGTGTCCCTCGGCCAGAATCGGCACCGCTCGGTATGGCCCCTGGAAGACGTGGCCGACACGCCGGTAGCGCCAATTGAAGAAGCGAGCGTAGGAGAGGTTGAGCACGTGCATTCCCGCCGCCAGATTGGGCTCGGGCGTCTCGATCATCAGGTGTTCGTGGTTCGGCATGAGGCAGAAGCTGTGGCAGCGCCAGTCGAACCGCTCGACCACCTTCGCGACGTGCCGGAGATAGGTGGAGTAATCCGCATCGTCTTTGTGGATCGCCCCGCGAGCGTTCCCGCGCGACGTCACGTGGTAGAGGCCACCGGCGATCTGGAGCCGAGCTATGCGTCCCATGAGTCAACCGTAGGACGGGAAACGTCACGGCAGCTGCGCGTCTCCCCACAATCGGGACCTGGTTCGAACCAGGTCCCGATGTTCAAGCGGAGAGAGAGTCCATTCTCTGGCGAGGCGCCTGTTCTGGGCGATCGCAGGGCTCCCATGTTCGGCGCTGGGATCGCCGGCGGTCGCGCGAGCCGAAGAGGCTGGACCTGGTTCGGACCAGGTCCGGCGTTCGAGACGCCCAAACGGCGATTTGGTCAGGTTGCTTGTGGGTATCAGTCCCACGAATAGCTGGCCCGGACCAGGTCCCAGAGCCCTGCTGGCATCACTCGCCCGATCTGGGACCTGGTCCTGACCAAGACCTCCGCTCAGTCGATCTTGAACGCGGCGTGCTTGATCTGCGTGTACTCCTCCATCGAGTAGATCGACATGTCCTTGCCGTACCCCGACTGCTTATAGCCGCCGTGCGGCATTTCGGATGTGATCGGGAGCAGGTGGTCGTTGACCCAGACCGTCCCGAACTGGAGCCGCTTGACGGCGTTCAGGGCACGGCCGACGTCGCGCGTCCACACCGACGACGCGAGGCCGTACGGCACGTCGTTCGCCCAGCGGATCGCCTCGTCGTCGTCAGCGAAGCGCTGCACCGTTACGACCGGGCCGAAGACCTCCTTCTGCACGATCTCGTCCGTCTGCTTCACGTCGACCACGACGGTCGGCTGCACGAAGTAGCCGCGGGAGCCATTCGTGCCCCCGCCGGTCAGCACTGTGGCGCCCTTCGCCCGCTCGAGGAAGCCGAGGATCCGCTCCTGCTGCGACTGCGAGATGACCGAGCCCATCTCGATCTCGTCGCTCTCCATCGGATCGCCCACCTTCAGCGACTCGACCTGCGGCACGAGCTCCTCGAGCAGCTTGTCGTAGATCTTCGGTCCCGCGATCACGCGCGAGCCTGCGGTGCAGTCCTGCCCCGAGTTCCAGAAGGCCGCGAGACGGATGCCCTCCGCGACCGCTTTCGGGTCGGCGTCGTCGAAGACGACCATCGGCGCCTTGCCGCCGAGCTCGAGGTGGACGCGCTTCAACGTGTCCGCTGCGTTCCGTGCGATCGCCTTGCCCGTCGACACGTCGCCCGTGAGCGACACGAGCCGCACGTCGGGATGCGCGACGAGCCGCTCGCCGACGGGTACGCCGTCGCCGGTAACGACGTTCAGCACGCCGGCCGGGATGACCTCCTGTGCGAGCTGCAAGAAACGGAGTAGCGAGAGCGGTGTCTGCTCCGACGGCTTGAGGATCTGGACGTTGCCCGCGGCGATCGCCGGGCCCAGCTTCCAGATCGCCATCATCAACGGGTAGTTCCAGGGGCAGATCCCCGCGACGATCCCGAGCGGCTCCCGCCGGATCATCGAGGTGTAGCCGGTGATGTACTCGCCTGCCGATTTCCCTTCGAGGTTGCGTGCGGCGCCGGCGAAGAAGCGGAGGTTGTCGGCGGAGAACGGCATCTCGTCACGCGACGCCATCAGCGGCTTGCCCACGTTGAGCGACTCGAGCTGCGCGAGCTCTTCGGCGTTCGCGTCGAGCACGTCCGCGAGCTTGTGGAGGAGCTCGGAGCGCTCCTTCGGCGTCGCGTCGAGCCACGCCGGCAGCGCCGTGTTCGCGGCTGCGACGGCGCGGTCGACGTCCTCCGCGCTGCAGCGCGGCACGTCGGCGATCGTCTCACCCGTCGCGGGGTTGATCACGTCCATCGTCTCGCCGGATGCCGCGTCGACCCACTCGCCGCCGACCAAGTTCTTGTATGCCGTCTTCGTTGCGCTCATCTGTAGCCTCCTGGTCAGACCGCGGTCACTTGGGCGGATTCCACTGCTTCAGTCACATTCCCGGCTGCGCGTCGCAAGACGCCGGTGTCGCGCATCAGGCGCTGCGCGAGCGCGACCGGGATCACCGTCAACAAGATCATGGCGAATGCAATGGCATTCACGACGGGCAACTGCTGCCCGAGCCGGATGTAGCCGAGGATCAGCAGCGGCAGCGTCGTCTGTGCACCTGCCGTGAAGAAGGTGACGACGACCTCGTCGAACGAGAGCGCGAACGCGAGCAGTCCGCCTGCGATGAGCGCCGTCGAGAGCACGGGCCAGACGACGAACCGGAATGTCTGCCAGCCGTCGGCGCCAAGATCCATCGACGCCTCGATCAGTGACGTCGACGACCGCCTGAGGCGCGCCAGCGCGTTGTTGTAGACGATGACCACGCAGAACGTCGCGTGACCGATCACGATCGTCCACTGGGACACGGTGATGTGACCCGCGATGAAGAACGAGTTGAGCGCCATGCCGGTGACGATCCCGGGGAGCGCGATCGGCAGGATGAGGAGGAACGAGACGGCCTCGCGGCCGAAGAACTGAAAACGGGCGACGGCGACAGCGGCGGCGGAGCCGAGCACGAGCGCGGCTCCCGTCGCGATGAGCGCGACGCGCACGGAGAGCCAGACCGCGTCGCGGATCTCCTGCGAGTGCCACGCGACGCGGAACCACTTCGTCGTGAAGCCCGGAATCGGCCAGCTCTGGACGTTCGACTTGTTGAACGCGTACACCATGATCAGCACGAGCGGCAGCCAGAGGAAGAGGACGACCAGCACGGTCCACGTGACGAGCGCGATGCGTGTGCCGCGCCGTTCCATCACATGGCCTCGAAGGCGCCGAGCTTGCGCGCGACCAGGAGGTAGATGCCCATCACCGCGAGCGGGATGGCGGCGAACGCGGCTGCGAACGGCACATTGTTCGAGATGCCGACCGAGTCGTAGACGACGTTGCCGATGAACTGCGAGCTCGAGCCGCCGGCCAGGAGCGGGGTCACGTAGTCGCCGAGCGTGAGCGAGAACGTGAAGATCGAGCCGGCCACGACGCCCGGAAGCGCGAGCGGCAGGACGACGCGCCGGAACGTGCCGGCTCCACTCGCCCCGAGATCGCGCGACGCCTCGATGTACGACTCGGGGATGCGCTCGAGCGCGCCGTAGACGGGAAGGACCATGAACGGCAGCCAGACGTACGTGAAGATGAGCCACACCGCCCAGTTCGAGTAGCCGATGTTGGCGGCCGGCAGCCCGACCTTCTGCAACGTCCAGTTGAGCACGCCGTCGTGGCTGAGGATGAGCCGCCAGATGTAGACGCGGATCAGGTAGCTCGACCAGAGCGGCAGCAGCACCGCGACGAAGAGAAACGTGCGGGAGCGTGCGCTCGCGAGCCGAGCCATGAAGTACGCGAGCGGAAACGCGAGCACTGCATCGGTCACCGTCACCGCCGCCGCGATGCCGATCGTGCGCAGCGCGATCGTGCGGTAGGCGCTCGACTCGAAGATGGTGCGGTAGTTGTCCAGCGTCCAGATGTGCTGGATCTCCGTCGTGAACGGATTGACTGACCAGAACGACGAGATGAACAGCGCAACGAGCGCCGCGAGATAGACGAGCGCGAACGCGACGAGCGGCGGCGCGAGCAGCAGCAGCGCCTTCGCCCAGCGGTGCTTCCAGAAGAAGCCGGAAAGTCGTAGCCGGGCCGCCCGTAAGGGGCGGCCCGGCCGACTCGGTTCAGCAGCGTGAACGACCAGGACTCAGCCCTTCATCTGCGTCCATGCTTGCTGCCACTGCGTGTAGTCCATGCAGTCGTTCTTGCCGTTGCCGCAGGCGGCGACGGGCGTCTTCCAGAACTTGATCGAGTTGAAGTACGCAGCCGATGCACCGCAGTGGTACTGGGCTGCCGATCCCTTCGACAAGGTGTCCATGACGGCGCACGCCTTCGTGTTCACCGGCGTCTCGCCGAAGTAGATCGCCTGCTGCGCCTGAACCTTCGGCGTCGAGACCCACTTCATCCACATGTATGCGCAGTTCGGGTGCTTCGCGTGTGCGGACAACATCCACGTGTCCGCCCAGCCCGTCGCGCCCTCCTGCGGGATCAGGTCCTTCACCGGCGCCTTGTCCGCGATGAGGGTGTTCGTCTGGTACGGCCAGGAGGCGCCGATGACGGCGTCGCCGCTCTTGAACAAGTCGATCTCGTCGGACGCGAGCGCCCAGTACTTCTTGATCAGCGGCTTCTGCTGCTTCAGCAGGCCGACCGCCGCGTTGAACTGAGCCGAGTTCAGCTCATACGGATCGGTGATGCCGAGCGACGGCTTCGACTTCGAGAGGTAGAGCGCCGCGTCCGCGATCTGGATCGGGTTGTCGGGAACCGTGACCTTGCCCTTGTACTTCGGGCTGTAGATCGCCGACCAGCTCGTCGGAGCAGGCTTGACCGACTTTGTGTTGTAGAGCAGCGTGTTCGGGCCCCACTGCAGCGACAATCCGTAGTGCACGCCCTTGATCGTGTTGTGCGGCGGCGACTTCAGCTGCGGCACGAAGTTCTTGTAGTCGGGAATCAGGTTGACGTTGATCGGCTGCACGTCCTTGCCGTAGATCAACCGCAGGCTCGCATCGCCGGAAGCGGAGACCATGTCGTACTGGGAGCCGCCGCCCTGGCGCATGAGCGTCACCATCTCGTCGGAGGAGCCCGCGTACTTCGCGTGCACCGTGCAGCCGGTCGCCTTCTGGAACGGCTTGACCCACTGGGGCTGCGTGTAGCCCTCCCAGGCGACGAGGTTCAGCTGTCCTTCGCCCTTGCCGATCGTCGTCGGTAGGCCGTTGCCCGCGCTGATGCCGGCGGCCGGCACGCACAACGCCGCCGCGAACGCAGCGATCAGTACGTGCGCCTTTGTGATCCGAGTCACCCGTTTTCCTCCTTGTCGATCTCATAGGTGTGCTCCGGCCGCCAATCGAGCCGGACACGCTTGCCTTTCGCTTCGAGTACCTCGTGCGACGACGTCTCCAGGTTCTGCCGCACGACGACGAGCTCGCCCCCGGCGTGGAGGTCGACGATGTAGCGCGTGACCATGCCGACATAGACGACGTCGCGGATCACTCCGGTCTCGCCCTCGCCGCCGATCCCTTCGGTCATGTGAATCTTCTCGGGACGGATCGTGAAGCGCCTGCCGTTGCGCTCGAGCACGTTCGAGATGCCGACGAAGCCGGCGACGAACTCCGTCTCCGGGTGCTCGTACACCTCTGCAGGGCTGCCGATCTGCTCGATCCGCCCTTCGTTGAAGACCGCCATGCGGTCGCTCATCGTCAGCGCCTCTTCCTGGTCGTGCGTGACGTAGACGAAGGTGATGCCGAGATCCTGCTGGAGCGCCTTCAGGAACACCTGCATCTCCTGGCGCAACTTGAGGTCGAGCGCGCCGAGCGGCTCGTCGAGCAGCAGCACGGTTGGGCGATTCACGATGGCGCGCGCGAGCGCGACGCGCTGGCGCTGCCCGCCCGAGAGCTGCACCGGCCGGCGTGCGCCGACCTGGGGGAGACGCACGCGCTCGAGCACCTCGTTGGCTCTGCTCCTCCGCTCTCTTCGTGGCATGCCCTTCACCCGCAGCCCGTACTCGACGTTCTCGAGCACCGTCATGTGCGGGAAAAGCGCGTAATCCTGGAAGACCGTGTTGAGATCGCGCTCCGACGGTGCGACGCCCGTGACGTCGACGCCCGCGAGCTCGACGCGCCCTGCGTCGGGGCGCTCGAACCCGGCGATCACGCGCAGCGTCGTCGTCTTGCCCGAGCCGGACGGCCCGAGGAGCGTGAAGAACTCCCCCTCGGCGATGTCGAGGTCGAGGCCGGCGATCGCGACGACCTCGCCGTACGTCCGTCGGATCCCCGTCAGCCGGACCGCGAGCGACCCGGCCGCCGCTGCGTCGTCGGCCGCGCTAACCGGAGCCTGCGTCGCCAAGGGCCTCCTCGAGGATGCCGAGCCCGCGTTCGAGCTCCTCGTCGGTCGCCGAGAGCGGCGGCAGCAGCCGGATGACGTTTCCGTAGAGCCCGCACGAGAGGAGGATCAGGCCGTGCTCGCGCGCGTAGGTGGTGACGGCCTTCGCCGCGTCTCCGTTCCGCTCGACGAGCTCGAGCGCGAGCATCGCGCCGAGCCCGCGTACCTCGCCGACCACCGGCTGTCGCGAGGCGATCTCGTCCAGGCGCGTGCGCAGAAGACCCGCGATCTGGTCGGCGCGCTCGCGGAATCCCGGCGCGGAGAGCTCGTCGAGCACCGCGAGCGCCGCGGCGCAGCACACAGGGTTTCCGCCGAACGTTCCGCCGAGGCCGCCCACGTGGACGGCGTCCATCAGCTCGGTGCGCCCCGTCACGCCCGCGAGCGGCAGCCCGCCGCCGAGCGACTTGCCGGAGACGATCAGGTCGGGCTCGACGCCATAGTGCTGGATCGCCCACATCGGCCCGGTGCGCCCGCAACCGGCCTGCACCTCGTCGTCGACATAGAGGATCTTGTGCCGGTCGCAATGCTCTTTCAGCGCGTGCACGAATTCCGGCGGCATCGGAATGAAGCCGCCCTCACCCTGCACGGGCTCCAGCACGAAGCACGCGACGTCGGCCGGGTCGACGTCCTGCTTGAAGAGCAGGTCGAGCCCTGCGAGAGCATCCTCGGTGCTGACGCCGCGGTACGGGTAGGGCGCTGGGGCCCGGTAGACGCCCGTTGCGAGCGGCCCGAATCCCTGCTTGTAGACGAGCTTGGCGGTCATCGCCATCGTCAGGTTCGTGCGGCCGTGGAACGCACGGTCGAAGACGACGACACCGTCGCGGCCGGTCGCTGCGCGCGCGATCTTCACCGCGTTCTCGATCGCCTCTGCGCCCGAGTTGAGCAGCAGGCTCTTGGTCGCCGCGTCGCCGGGCCAGAGCTCGTCGAGCCTGCGACACACCTCGATGTACGGCTCGTACATGCCGACCATGAAGCACTGGTGGAGGTACTTGTCGACCTGCTCGTGGATTGCGCGCACGACGCCGGCCGGGCCGTGGCCGAGGTTCTGGCACGCGATGCCGCCGCCGAAGTCGAGATATTCGCGCCCCTCGGCGTCCCAGACGCGTGCGCCCCAGGCCCGGCTGACCACGAGGTTGGGCGTCGAGACTCCGCGCGGGACGTAGCGTTCGCGCGCCTTGAGGACTTCGTCGGTGGACGCCCGTTGGTCGACCTGCATCAGAGCTGTGGATTATCGCCTGAGGGGATGCACGTTTTCAACGGGCATCTTCCGCGGAATGCGTGGCGATCGGCTCGATTTCCTGCGCATTGCGCAACTGGAGCCCCGCCAGAGCTGTCTTGTCGACGTACGCCTTACTCGGCGGCAGCCGAGCAATCGTCGAGGGCTCAAGCGGGAATTGCGGGGGTTTCTCCGCCCAAAGTGCGGTCCGGTGGGGCCGGCTGGCTAGCCGACGAGCGTCGAGCCGGCGAGCACCAAGGTGCTGCCGTCGGGCCGGCAGACGATGCCGACGTGTGCGCCGAGGGAGAGCTTCACTGCGGCGGACGCCGAATCGGACGCGGGCGTGATGCGGCAACGGAGCGAATCGGTGCCGTCGTCGGGCTTGACCGTCACGCTGTCCGAGGAGAGCGCGGTGACGAGACCCTTCGCGTAGCGCCGGTCGGTGCTCGGGGAGGTGGGGGGCGCCGGGGTCGGGGGCGCAGCGCTCGGCGGAGCCGTTGTCGTGGTGGGGTGCGGCGCGGTGGTGAGGGGCGGCGGCGGAGTGCTCGAATCGAGCCGCTGCAGGTTGAGCAGCGCGGGGTGGTCGCCGTCACCGCTGCAGACGAGGAGAACCGCGGTGCCAACCGGTGCGCCGTCCGCGATCGAGTGCGCCTGGCCGTCGGTGACCGTGCACGTGAGCGAGGTGCCGTCGTCGCGCGTCACCGTGATCGTGCCGGCGCCGAGGGCGCTGACCCTGCCGCGCGCGTCGCGTCGCGTCTGCGGGGGGGCCGTGGTGGTGGTGGGGGTCTCGTGGGGGGGTTCGTGCGTGGTCGTGCCGGTTGTGCCGGTTGTGCCGGTCGTGTCGCCGGTCGTCGTCGACGTCGAGCTCGTCCCGTCCTTCGAGCCGAGGCGTGCCAGGCGGGTGAGCAGGAGCCGGTCGCCGTCCCGTTTGCAGGCCATGGCGGCCTTGACGCCGACGCCCCAACGCGCGAGCGCCGTCTGCGCCTTGTCGCCGCGGACGAGACACGTGAGCGAGCGGTCGCCCGAGTTGATCGTCAACGAGGAGCCCGAGTTCGCCGAGATCGTGCCCGCGATCTTCTGCTCGCGCGGGCCGGCCGCGAGCGCCGTGGGGACGAGCACGAGCGCAAGCAGGATCGGGAACAGGAGCCGCATGCGGCGATTGTCGGCGCGGCCGACGGGACAGCCGATCCCTCGAAGGAGTTGCGTCAGTGGCCGCTTGGGCCCGAAACGACCCCGGCGGGGCAGCGCCAGTACTGGTACGTCCCGGTCAGGCCGCCGACCGTCGTGCAGCCCTGCCGGGAGAGGTCCGGGGCTCCGGCGAGCTTGCCCGAGCGGCACGCCTCGAGCTGTACCCCGTCCGTCACCGACTGCGCCGGCGTGCAGACACCCGTCAGTCCGGTCTCTCGCAGGACACGGCCGTCCTTGACCGCGATCATCAGTGCGAGTATCAGAACCCCTGCTAGAACGACCCTTTTGATCATGCGTCTCCCTCCGAAGCCGCAGGGCCGGTTTACCCTCACGCCGCCTATCGGCCGGTCGGGTGCGCCGCTTGAGCGGCCGGTCACCCGTTCAGGTGACGCTCCCAGGCGTCCGCCGCTTCGCGGCCCTCGGGCGTGGCGAGGAAGTGCTCGAGCGGAACGTGGAGGAAGGCCGCCCGCGCTTCGGCCAGCACACCGCTGCCGTCGACGAGCTCGCCGCGGACGCGGAGCCGGCGGCCGCGCTCGCCCGTCAGAGTCGCCTTGACGAGGAGCTCGGTGTTGATCTCGACCGGCTGCCGGTAGCGGACGAAGATCCGTGCCGTGACGGCCGGGAAGCGGTACCACGTGGCCAGGAGGCCGCACGCCTCGTCGAGCGCCGCCGCCACCATGCCGCCGTGCACGAACCCGGGCCCGCCCTGGTGCCGCTCGTCGAACTGGAACCACGCCTCGTACTCGGTTGCACCTTCCTCGACGGGATGCGGCAGGTGAATGCCTCCCGGAGCGTCGCCGCAGCCCCAGCACGCCGGATCGTGCTGCGGCGGAATTACGCGGGCGCGTGCCACACGTTCTCGAACGTCCCGAACCGCAGCTCCTGGTCGTAGAGGAACCGCGAGTCGTCGACCCGGCGCATGTACTCGTCCCGCTGGTCGGCGGCGAACGTGTTGTAGGCCTCGGCGGATTCCCAGCGGTCGATCACGAGGTACCGGCTCGGGATCTCGACGTCGTGCAGCAGCTCCGTGCCGATGTAGCCGGCGCCGAGGCGGAAGAACTGCGCCCAGTCGCCGTCGGCGCCGTACGCCCGCTCGAACGCCTCGGCGTCGCGAACTTCGTAGCTGAAGACGAGCGCAATCACCCGGCGATTCTATGCGGCGACCACGCTAAGGTCCCGCGCGTGAGCGCCGAGTCAATCGACGAGGAGCAGCCGGCAGTCGAGGACCGGAGCGCCTACGCGAGCGTCCTGCGGTTCTACGACCTCGCGAAGCACCAGGAGTGGATGCTCGGCGACCTCCCGTGGGGCGACATCCCGCCCGTGCCGGAGGGCAAGGGCTCGCCGGAGCGCAAGGCACGGCGGCAGGACGTCTGGCGCTCGGTGGTCATGCAGCAGCTGCAGGCGGACGTGCTCGCCGTCGAGATGGCGGCGCAGCTGCTGAATGCCGCGCCCGATCCCGAGGCGAGGCTCTACTACACGACGATGGTGCAGGACGAGGCGCGCCACACCGAGGCGTGGCTGAAGCTGATCGGCCAGATCGGCGGCGAGGGGGAGCGCGATCCGCACCTCGACGCGCTCGGCCACATGTTCCTCGAGGCGGACACGCTCGAGGAGAAGGTCTTCCTGATGCAGGTCTTCTTCGAGCGGCTGATCATCCCGCGCTTCCGGCTGATCGCCCGCTCGTCGCGCGGGACGCTGCTCGAGGACCTCTGCAACCGGCTGGCGATCGACGACGGCATCCACCACGGCGCCGGCATGGCGTACGAGCGCGTACTCCTCGCCGACGCGCCGAAGAGCGTGAAGACCACGCTGATCACAGCGGCGAACCGCATGCTCCCCGAGTTCGCCGCGCACGCGATGTGGCGCCCGAAGGCACGCGAGATGATCGGAAACCTGATGGAGGCCCGCGACCGCGAGCGCCTCAAGACCGAGCTGAACCACGGCGTCCGCCTCGCGAAATCGCTCGGCCTCGACGTCGCGGACGTCAAGCTCCCCTTCTAAGCCAAGTAACAGACTGTTACAAGGGCTCTTCTGCCCGTGCGGCGCGCTTCACCGTCCCTGGCAAAAGACTCCCGACCGTAGGTGCGGGGATGGTCGGAATCGCCGAGCGTTGCTGACGTCGCCCTCGCTGGCGAAGGGGTGAATGTCGATCGCTACGGTTGCGTTGTGAATACGCCGTTTGAGCAGTGTTGCCAACGGATGGCCGACGCGGTCAGCACGGAATGCGAGCAGCACCCGGATCGGTGGGACTGTGCGGACGCGCTGGTCGGCCACTGGCCGAATTACCGCGAGTATGGGCTGATCGTTCACGACGGAGGCTCGTCGATGATCGTCATCGACTACTGCCCGTTCTGCGGAGCGCGGCTACCGGAATCGCTTCGCGCCGAGTAGGTTCTGCTGGCCCGTGCGGCGCACGTCCCCGATTCCTTGTAACAGACTGTTACTAGGAGTTCAGCGGCTGCCGCCGCGCTCGTGGTGCGCGCGGAAGAAGTTCTCGCTGCCGGCGGTCGCCATCGCAGACGAGGCGCTGATCTCGAGCGCAAGCGCGGCCGCCGCGACGATCTGGGCGAAGCGGTAGACCTTGCCGGCGCCTGCGCAGCCCATCAGCGTGAGCCACTCATGTGGCGTCGGCAGCGTCGTGCCGCCGCCGACGGTGCCGACCTCGAGGCCGGGGAAGCGGACCGACACGTGCAGCCCTCCGTCGACGCGACGGACGGTGCCGTGCGCCATCGAGCTCGTGCCGACCATGCCGAGGTCCTGGCCCGTGGCGGCGAAGATCGCGGCAATCGCCGACGCAGGCGTGAAGGCGACCGATTGCATGCCGGACGCGACGGCGCCGTGCGTCCCGATCCAGGCGAGTGCCTCGAGGTCCTCGGCGGTCGTGCGGAGCACGCGCCGGATCGCCTCGTCGGTCAGCGTGGCCTCGGCGATCACCGTCTTGCCGTGGCCCGACTGGAAGAACTCGTAGGACGGCTTCTTGTCGCCGCCCATGTTCGCCTCGAGCGCGACGCGCTCGATCTCGACCGGCGCGCCCGGCTTCACGAACGCCATGTTCAGCGCGTAGGTGTTGCGGGTCATCATGTTCGGACCGACCGCGTCGCCCGTCGTCCAGCGCCAGAGCACGTGGCACATCGGCCCGACGACGTGGGTCTTCACCTCGCGCAGCAGCGCATAGCGTGAGAGCTCGGGAATCTCCGCGATGCGGAGGAACTCCTGCATCGCCGGTAGCTGGGCCTCGATCCAGCGCGACAGCGTCAGGGCGTCGGTCGCGTCGTGGCAGACGAAGCACGACGCGCGCGTGATCCGGTCGGCGACGACGTGTGTGCGGAAGCCGCCCGACTCCGCGACCGCCTTCGCTCCGCGCTGGACCGAAGCGGTCAGCCCACCTTCCGTGTGCGCGAGCGGCACGACGACCTCCTCGTCGGCGCGGCCCGTCTCGACGACATCGCCTTCGTCGCCGAGCTCGTAGAGGCCGAGCGAGACCTCGAGCGAGGCGACGGAGACGGGGATCACGGCGAGGCCCGTCACCGACTCCGCGGCGCTCGCATACGGCTCGAGGTCGGCCGGCGTCACGGCGCCGTCGAGGCCGAGGGCATCGCGGCGCGCTGCCATCGAGGCCGCGTCGTTCTTGCGGGGAAGTCGCTTCGACACGTGCGGAGCTTAGGTCACATGCGAGAGGGGCCGGCCGCGAGCTGGATCGCATTGAGCAACTGCTCCAAGGCGGCGTCGTCGACCTCGGCATCCGGGGTCTCGAGGAGCGGTGAAGCCGCGACCTCGGCCCGGCTGAACGACAGGAGCACCTCTCGGCCGTGCACCTGGATCACGGCGCCTGCCGGGACGACATGGTGGGCCCGGCGCACGCGACCGGTCGTCACGACGAGATAGCTCTCGCCTGGCGCGTAGCTCCCCCACGAGACGCGCCCGGCGGGTCCATCGGTGGCCCGTACCGCGAACCCCTTGACCGACGCGTTGCCGGCCAGCACCCCCGGGGTGAACGTTCGCGCATCGTCGGTCGAAGCCACTGCCTGAGGCTATAACCTCGCTCCCGTGGCGGCACAGATCATCGACGGCAAGGCGCTGGCTGCCAAGGTGCGCGAGGAAGTGGCGGCCGAGGTCGCCGAGTTCGGGCACGTCGGTCTCGCCACCGTGCTCGTCGGCGACGACCCCGCATCGGACGTCTACATCCGTGGCAAGCAGAAGGCGGCGCAGGCGGCCGGGATCGACGCGCGCGACCTGCGCCTCCCGGCGGACACTCCCGAGTCGGAGTTGCTCGACGTTCTCGCCGGGCTCAACGCCGACGACGGAGTGGACGGGATCCTCGTCCAACTGCCGCTGCCTTCGCACCTCTCCGAGGCAAACGCGATCGAGGCGATCGATCCCGCCAAGGACGTGGACGGCATCCATCCGATGAACGCAGGCCGGCTCTATCTCGGCCGTCCCGCGCTCGTTCCCTGCACGCCGCTCGGGATCATGCGGATGCTCGCGGAGTACGACGTGGAGGTCGCAGGCGCTCGTGCGGTCGTCGTCGGGCGCTCCAACATCGTCGGCAAGCCGGTCGCGCACCTGCTGCTGCAGGCGAACGCCACCGTCACGATCTGCCATTCGCGGACCGTGGACCTCGAGCGCCACACCCTCGACGCGGACATCCTCGTGGCCGCGGTGGGCCGGCTCCACGTGATCGGCGCCGAGATGGTGAAGGCCGGCGCCACCGTGATCGACGTCGGGATGAACCGCACCGACGAGGGGCTTTTCGGCGACGTCGACCCCGGCGCGGCCGAGCGTGCGGCCTACCTGACGCCCGTCCCGGGCGGGGTCGGGCCGATGACGATTGCCATGGTCCTGAAGAACACGGTCACGGCTGCTCGGGCCCGTCGGCCGGTCTAGAGTGCCGCACGTTTCGACGCGAGTGCGTGCGTCTGCGCGACCGAGGCCACGGCCCCAATTAGACACATAGCCCGGGATCAGTCCCCGGTTGTGCTCCTCGTCAAATGCTGCCCGGGGTCTGATCCCGGGCCCGGCGTACAACTGGCCTTGCCAAACCCGGGCACTGAGCTAAACTCCCGCCTGCTTCATCATCGGTCGGCGGCAGGACACAGTTCGGTGCTCGCGCCGTCGTAGTTGCTGTAAGGAGGAACCAAAGTTGGCAGAGGGCACCGTTAAGTGGTTCTCGAACGAGAAGGGCTACGGTTTCATCGAGCGCGAAGGTGGCGACGATGTGTTCGTGCATTTCTCGGCGATCGGCATGGATGGCTACAAGTCGCTGACCGAAGGCCAGCGCGTGTCGTTTGAGGTTGTGCAGGGCCCGAAGGGCGCGCAAGCCGCGAACGTCCAGGCCGTTTAGAGAACCGTCGGAACCCACGTTGTGAAGAGGCCCCGACAGGGGCCTCTTCCTTTTCTGGAAGGATTTTCGTAAGTGGCGAACATCGATCGTGATCAGTTGTTGCACGTTGCCCGCCTGGCGCGCCTCGAGCTGCGCGAGGAGGAAGTGGAGCGCCTCGGTGCGCAGTTGAACGACATCCTCGCCGCCGTCTCGAAGGTGTCGGAGCTCGATCTCTCCGACGTGCCGCCGACCTCGCATCCGCTCGACGTCGTGAACGTCTGGGCGGAAGACGAGCCGCGGCCGTCGCTGCCTGTCGAGGAGGCGCTCGCGAACGCGCCGGAGCGCGAGGGCTCGTACTTCAAGGTCCCGCCGGGAGGCTCGTCGTGATCGACACGCTCCGCCTCACGGCCGAGAAGGCAACGCGGCTGCTCCGCGACAAGGAGCTCTCGAGCGCCGAGCTCTGGGGCGCGTACCAGGCGGCGATCGCCGTGCGCGATCCCGAGCTGCACTGCTACCTCCACGTCTGCGAGGACGACGGCGCGGAGGGCGTACCGATCGCGATCAAGGACGTGATCGGCACGAAGGGCATCCCCACGACGGCAGGCTCCAAGATCCTCGAGGGCTACGTGCCCGTGTACGACGCGACCGTGATCCAGCGCTGCAAGGCGCGCGGCCTGCGCGTGCTCGGCAAGACGAACACCGACGAGTTCGCGATGGGCTCGTCGACGGAGAACTCGGCGTACGGGCCGACGAAGAACCCATGGGATCCCACGCGTGTGCCCGGCGGCTCCGGCGGCGGCTCCGCGGCTGCAGTCGCGGCGGGCCTCGCTCCGTGGGCGCTCGGGTCGGACACGGGTGGCTCGATCAAGCAGCCCGCTGCGCTCTGCGGCAACGTCGGC
>DATEXK010000318.1:0-2557 GCA_035257065.1 Gaiellaceae bacterium
CTTCTTATTGGCTCGCTCTCGCGGGGGGAAGGTGATGCGATCAGTGACGTTGATCTGGTCGCGGTGACCCGACAGGGCTGCTGGCAGGACGCGTGGCAGGCACGGCACGTGCTCTCGTCGGGAGCCCTGGTCATGTTCGACCGCTCCGAGGGAAAGCCTGGAATAGCGGGTCACTCCTGGCTCACGCCAGACCTCGTGAAAGTGGAGTGTCTGATCACGGAGGTTGGCGGGATGCGACTCGCGGGAAGCGCCGTTGTGCTGCTGGGCGAGGACGTCCTTCTCGAGGCGTTCGAAAGGGTTCCGCCCTTTACGCGCCAGGACATCGACGACTACGCCGCCGATCTCAGTGAGACGAATGCCCTCTCAGACATCGAACGTGCCTACGGCGACTTGATTGCTCTGCTCCGGCGTGAGGTTCGTCCGACTCGGAACTCCGCGTAAGCCCTCAAGGGACTGTGAGACTCGGCGAGCTGGTCTGTCTGGGATCGTTGCCAGCCTGGTTGTCGTCGTGCCGCATGTGACTCGTCAAGGGACCGGCCGCTTTGTGCGTGCCTTCGGAATGATTTGTCTGTGTGTGCGCGGCGGCGCCGGCCTGGTGCCCGCTGTTGGCTTGATCAGGAGCTTGTCCGCCTTGTGGGGCGTGACTCATCACAGTCTTGCTGCGCGGTTTCCCTGCACCCAGGCCGGCGTGCACCGGACCCTACGAGTGAAGCCGGAGGATCAAAGGGGATGCTTGCAGATGAGGTGGATTACGTGGTTGGTGTCGACACGCACCGCGACGAGCACACGCTGGCGGTTGTGGTCGCGGCAACCGGTGTTGTTGTAGGGCAACGGTCGATACGTGCGAGCGGACGCGGATATGCAGAGGCGCTGCGTTTCGCAGATCAGCAAGCTGGCGCTCGCGTCTGGGCGGTCGAGGGCGCAGGCCACTACGGTGCCGGGCTTGCTCGCTATCTGAGCGGCTGCGGCGAGACGGTGCTCGAGATCGGCCGCGGGCCACGCGACGAGCGGCGGCTGCAAGGTAAGGACGACTCGCTCGACGCGATCCGCGCTGCTCGCACGGCACTGGCGAGCAAGACGCTCGCCTTGCCGCGATCGGGGCAGCGACGCGAGGCGTTGCGGCTGCTGTTGCTTGCTCGCCGCAGCGCCGTCGACGTGCGTCGGCTTGCGCTCGTGCAGCTGCGCAGCGTGATCGTCACCGCTCCCGACCCTCTGCGCGAGGAGCTACGCGGGCTGCCTGTCCAGCGGCTGATCGTCCGCTGCAGTCGCCTTCACCGCACGAGCTCAGCTCCACCCGACGAGCTCGCCACCAAGCAGGTGCTCCGCAGCCTCGCCCGCCGAATCGAAGCGGCAACCGCCGAGGCCGCCGAGCTCGAACGCGAGATCCTCGCCCACGTCCGCGCGCTCGCAGCGCCGCTGCTCGACGAGCCCGGCGTCGGCCCGATCGTCGCTGCGCAGTTGATCGTCTCCTGGTCACACCACGGACGCGTCCGCTCCGAAGCCGCCTTCGCACGACTCGCCGGCGCCGCCCCGATCCCCGCCTCCAGCGGACAAACCACACGGCACCGGCTCAGCCGCGGAGGCGACCGCCAACTCAACCGCGCACTGCACACCGTCATCCTCCACCGACGACTGCACGACCCCGCGACCAAGGACTACATCGCACGCCGCGTCTCAGAAGGCAAAACAACCCGCGACGCCGTCCGCCTGCTCAAGCGCTACCTCGCCCGACACCTCTACCGCGTACTCAACAACCAGACGCCACTCATGACTTGACACGTCATAGGAGCATCATTCCCGAACTCAATGTCAGTCTGAGTGGGTGCTGTCTGGTTCGGGTCTGAGAGTTCGGGTTGGCGGCGGCTGACTCGATTCCCGCATGTCGCCTGGAGGTTGACTTGCCAGTGTTGTGTCGCCGCCGCCTTCCCGAGACCGTCGAGCGTGACCTGATAGGAGCGTGGCTTTCGCCTCGATTGAGGTCTGTCCGCTCGCCGGTCGCCCCTTCGTCTGGTTGGAGGCGAGTCGAATGATCGTGATCGGAGTGGACGTACACAAGCAGTCGCTGACCGCGGTTGCGGTTGACGAGCTCGGCCGTGCGCTTGCCGAGCGGAGCGGGCCGATCGAGGAGGAAGTGGTGGCTTGGGCGCAGGCGCTGGGCGAGGAGCGTCTGTGGGCGCTCGAGGACTGCCGGCATGTCACGCGTGGGCTTGAGCGGACGCTGGTCGAGCGAGGCGAGCGGTTGGTGCGAGTGCCGCCACGGTTGACCGCGCCGCAGCGTCGACGCGGCCGCACACGTGGCAAGTCCGACTCGATCGATGCGCTCGCAGTCGCGCGGGCGGCGCTGCAGGAGCCGTCGCTGGATGGTCCCCGCGTCGGTGAGGCGGTGCTGCACGAGCTGAAGCTGCTCGTCGATCACCGCGACGATCTCGTCGCGGAGCGGCGCCGTTGCCAGCAACGGCTGCGCTGGCATCTGCACGAGCTCGACTCGGCACTCGCGGTGCCGCTTGGTGCGCTCGACCGCGCCGTCTGGATCGAACGGCTCGGCAGGCGGCTCGCC
>DATEXK010000319.1:0-2011 GCA_035257065.1 Gaiellaceae bacterium
GCCATCTATCACGCCGTGCGCTGCCTGGCGATCGTCGAGGAGTCGCCGGAGACGATGGAGGAGTTCGACCTCCCCGCGGCCTACGAAGCGCTCGCCCGCGCGCACGCGGTCGCGGGACACAGCGACGAGGCGCGCCGCTACCTCGAGCTCGGGAAGACGGAGACGGCGAAGATCGCCGACGAGGACGACCGGGCGATCATCGAGACCGACCTCAGCACGATCGTGCCGTAACCGAAACGCAGGAAATGCCGTTCCGTCCGGGAAGAACGGTAAAAGAACTCCCGAGAGACAGACCGGCCGGGTTGAAAGCACTCTGACGGGCGGGCTACCACGGGCTAGGTGCTAACCGAGCCGCCGACCAGGGCACACAAACGGCTGTCGCTCCTCAACTGAATGCAATACCGGGCGCCGAAAGGCGCCCGGTTTGTTTCTAGATTCGTTCCTCGTGTGGGATCGCGGAGTGATGAGGATGCGCGCGGCGGGCGGCGGGGTCTCGGTTACGGCCGGGTGAGGAAGAACCGCTTCTCGGTTGTGAGGTGGGGTGCCCACTCGAGGCGGTCGGCGCCCGCGAAGCGTAGGTACGCGCGGAGCGCGTCGCGCATCGCGTCGACAAAGCCGTCGGCGCGGCGTGGGGCGAAGCCGGCCTCCCACCAGAGGTCGAGCACCTGCACTGCGCGTTCGGCTGCGTCGATCCTTGGTTCGATTCGGCCGATGAGGCGGTCGCGGAAGACGACCGGGAGCACGTAATAGCCCCACCGGCGCTTGGCCGGCGGGAAGAAACCCTCCCACACGTAGTCGAAGTCGAACAGGCTCGCGAGGAGGGCGGTGTCCCAGAGCAGCGAGTCAAACGGGGCGATGAACGCGACGGTGGGCGACGGCTCCGGCGGCGCCTGCAGCAGCGCGACCTCCTCGGCGAGGACGAGGCGCTTGCCACGCACGCCCTCGACCTCGATGGGCACGAGCGCGCCGAGCTCGACCAGCTCCTTTCGCAGCGCGTTGCGCTCCGGCGGATCGGCGATGCGGGCGAACGTGCCGCCGGCGCCGCCGGCGCCAAGCAGGCCGTGGGCGCGATACCGGGACAGGAGCTTGTGCCGTAGCTGCTCTCGCTCCGGCACCTCGTGCGCGAGCAGCTCGGCCGGGAGCAGCCGTTCGAGGAGGTCGTAGTAGCGGAGGTTGCCCTCGCGCCGTGCAAGGCCGATCACGCCCGCGACGGTGTACGCCTCGAGCACGGCGCGGACGGCGTTCTCCGGCATCCCGAACCAGTTCTTCGTCGGGCTGCTCTCCCGCTCGAAGTCGGCCGAGGACAGCGGCCCGTTCTCCCGGATACGCTCGAGCACGCGCTCGGCGGCGGCGGCGTTGTCGGCGAGGGCCTGGGCGTGGAACCGCGGCCCCTTGCGGCCCCAGTTCAGACGGAACCAGGGGAACTCGCTCGCCGGGACGAGCGACAGCGCCTTGTTGGTCGCCTCGAAGATCTCACGGCGTTCGTAGAGCACATCGCACCAGGCCGGCTCGTAGCCGGCAACGCGCGCGTGCAGCACGAGGTCGTGGTTCCGGCCGGCGACCGCGATCGGGTCGAACTGGATCGAGCCGAGCTTCCGTAAGACCTCGAGCACCCCGTCGAGTCCTCCCGCGAGAGACCGCGCCGGCGCGAGAAAGTGGCGCGCGACGAGAAACCGGCGCGCCGCCTCAGCAGTGACCTCCACCTGGAGGACACTAATGCGCCAGAGCGTCGTTCATCACCCCGCGATCCCACACTAGATTCGTTCCTAGAGGAGCCTCGCGAAGCGCTCGGCGTCGTCGAACGGGCCGATCACGGCGAGGCGGAGCTGCTCGCCCGAGATGACGTCCTGCGCAACCCGTTGCACGTCCGCGGCCGTCACCGCGTCGACAGCGGCGAGAACCTCTTCCGGATCGGGCGCGCGACCCTCGAGCACTTCCTTGCGCATCCCGAAGAGGATCAGGCCTTGCGGGCTCTCGAGGCTCAACACGAAGCGGCCCTTCGTGAAGCTGC
>DATEXK010000320.1:0-2139 GCA_035257065.1 Gaiellaceae bacterium
TTTTCGGTCCCTGCTACCGCAACATCCGCGGAATCGACCGCGAATTACCGATCAACCATCTAGAGAAGCACTAACGCTCAGCTAGGAAGCGCTCGGAAGCATCGTCGGCCTGACCCGCCGCAGTGGCCGTGTCGCGCTAGACCGCCGCTCCGGTCGTCCCGCGCCTGGACGACAGGTCACTCGGGAGTACGTTCAAACGGCTAGGCGGCGCCCTTAGCCTTTGCCCGCTTGGCGTGCCACACGCGGACGCGCTCCTCATACGCGATCCACTCGGGCTCATTGAAGCCCTTTGGATTGGAGCGGTCGTGGAGTTTCCCTAACACGAGTCCCTGAAGTTCGTTCGCTTGCTCCCGGATCGAGTCAGCATCGCGCAGCGCGTCGGGCCGCGAAGGCGATGAGTTCCAGCAGTTCGCGCTCATCGAAGTCAGGCCCGTCGAGTGCGAAGAGGGCGTCAAACTCCTTCAGCCGGCGGTACTCGTCGAGGGTGATCGTGTTGTCGACGCAAGCCTCTTTCTTGACGCGGCTCGCGATCGAGTCAAGCTCGCTGAGGTAGATGCTGCATCCAGGTGCGCACCTGCACGCGCTGTGGGCGCGCGGTCTGACCCGTCGCCCGCACGTGAGCCGGGGCGAGCGATCCGAACGCGACGCGCGCTGACACAGCCCGGCAAAGGGAGCGTAAGCCGGCCGTGTTCCCTCACGGTCGCCGCGACGCCCTGCCCGTCGACGGCGCTCATACGCGGCCTCTCCCTGTGCAAGCGCGTCGACTTTCGCAGACGTTTGGCTGTGGATAACCCTGTTGAGATTGTGGGTTACGGTGCCGTCGAGCCGCGCCGTCCCCGGCGCAGGCGGCCCCGGAGCGCGCGCAGGATGTCACGCTCGCCTTGTTGCTCGCGAGGCTCGGTAACGTCGAACGTCAACTCGCGTTCAGATTCGCAGCCGGCATTGAGACGTTCGTCCCAGACGGCGACGTGGAGACGCTCGACTTCCTCGATGAGCATCAGGATCGCGCGCGCGGCCGCAGCTACTTCGGCTCGTTGGTCACGCTGAAGTCCTTCGGCCCACTTGTTCAGCAGCCCAAGCTTCTCAGCGTCTAGCCCGGCGTCCGGCACCTGCCGACCCTACCGTGGGAGCCGTCGACGTGACTCAGCGCCGCCGATTCGCCGCCGCCTCAACACCCTCAGGCTCATCGACGACGACCGGTAGACGGCACGCCTGCAGCCACCTCGAGAGGTGGCGCCGCAGGCGTGAGGGGCGAGCCGAAGATCGGGGGGACACGGCTCGACGTGGGGATCTTCGTGTCCCGGCCGGACGGTGCCCGGGCGACCGGGGGGAGCGGCGAGACGACGCGGATGGAGGCTCGACGGCCGCCCGCGGTCGAGCCTCCATTTGGGCTCGTCGGTCAGCGGTCGGCATACGGCACCGAAACCGGATCCGCTCGTTACTGCGCCTTCGACCCAAGCCCCTGCTGAGCGTGCTCCGAGCGCGTGCGAAGCGCCACTCGACCAAAGCCGGGGCGCGCGGACGGTCACCGTATCGTCCGCCCTCGGGTGTATCACCTGCCTCGAGATGCCGTGGTACGAGATCCTCGCGCTCTCGCTCGCCATCTGGCTGGTGGGCTCCGTGCTCCTCGCACTCGTGCTCGGCGGCGTCTTCGGCGCTCACCAGCGCGAGGACGGCGCCGCACAACCGTCTTTGCGCGGCGGCCGATCCCGTCGCAGCGGGATTGACCGCCGCCGGAACGTCGCCGCGGTCACGATCGAGCGTCGCTCGGGGCTCGATCGGCGCCAGACGCGGCTTGCAGTCTGATGATGCGGATTGACTCCTCCGGCGGGAGAGGCTCATCTAGGAGAGTGGCTCGACGATCGACGATCGACGCGAAGCCGTACCTCGCGTACCTGAAGAAGAAGTACGGCGCGCCCGTCGCGGCCTGACGGCCCTCGGAGCAGATCACGTCGGCTCGCCGTCCGAAGCCGACCGGGCATCCGACGGCGCCAGCGAGAGCGGCAATCGAATCTCCACAGAGAGCTACTTCGGGTGTGGAACGCTGTGGACAGAAGAGACGAACTTCTCGCAATTTGCATCGCATCCGAAGCGGCCTATGTGGACAAGCGCTTGCATCGCTCAGCGCGTATGCGTTAC
>DATEXK010000321.1:0-7936 GCA_035257065.1 Gaiellaceae bacterium
CGCCCCGGGCAAGCACAGCCTGCGCGTCGAGCTCGTCCGCGAAAACGGCACGCTCGTCACACCACGTGCCCTCTCCAAGACGATCACCGTCAAGGTTCCCAAGCGTCCGCTGAAGAGCCATGTCCACGGAGCGTAAGGAGGCAAACATGGTGCGCCGGCGCAACGGCCTGAGTGCACGTGGGCGGTCCCGGGGCGCACGCCGTGCGGACGACGACAGCCTCGACCCCGACGGTCGCAAGGTCCTGCGTGTCCTCGTCGCCGACGACAGCCGGCTGATCGTGGCCGGCATTCGTCGGGCGCTCGAGGACGAGGACGAGATCGAGGTCGTGGGGGAGGCGGCGAACGGGGCGGAGGTGCTGCCGATGGTGGGGCGCACCGATCCGGACGTCGTGCTGCTGGACATCCGGATGCCGAAGATGGACGGGTGGATGGTTCTCGAGCAGCTGCGCGCGCGCTATCCGCGGGTGAAGGTCGTGATGCTGTCGGTGCTCTCCGATCAGGAGCACATCGCGATGGCGCTTGCGCACGGTGCGTCGGGATACATCGTGAAGACGATCAATCCCCGTGACCTGCCCTCGGCGTTGCGCCAGGCGGTGGAGGGGAGCGTGTATCACGCGATCGGGTTTCCCGAAGTGACCGAGGAGTCCGAGGCGCGGGCGGCCGGCTTGACCGAGCGTGAGGTCGCGATCCTGAAGGCGGTCGCGCGCGGGTTGTCGAACCAGGCGATCGGGAAAGAGCTGTGGGTCACCGAGCAGACGGTCAAATTCCACCTGACCAACATCTACCGCAAGCTCGGCGTCGCCAACCGCACCGAAGCTGCCCGCTATGCGTACATGCACCACCTCGCCAGCGTCGACAGCGAGTCGTCGCCGGAGTCCGAGGAGTAGCCGCCGTCGTGGGTGCCGGCCGGTTTTACGACGGGTGGCGTGCGAGCCAGGTGAGGAGCGCCGTCAGGCTCGCGGTGGCGACGCACACCGACGTGTCGGCTGCGCCGTAGTAGAGGAGAACGGTGTCGCCGTCCTCGTCGAGCAGCCAGCCGCAGGGAAAGACGACGTCGCTGACGTCTCCGGAACGCTCGTACGACTCGTGTGGGCCGAAGATCCATTCGCTCGACCGGGCGAGGACATGCTGAGGGTTGTCCGTGTCCAGGAGCGCCAGGCCGAGCCGATAGAGGGAGCCGGCGGCGGTCACACGGACGCCGTGATAGAGCAGCAGCCAGCCTTGTTGCGTGAGCAGGGGCGGCGGGCAGAGTCCAACCTTGTGGGCATCCCACCACGCACCGTCGCGCGCCGCCAGCAGGATCGTGTGGTCTCCCCAGTGGCGGAGGTCGGGGCTCCACGAGAGCCAGATGTGCGCCATGTGGCGGGGTTCCGTGGCCCCCGGCCGGTGGATCAGGGCCCACCGGCCGCCGAATCGATGCGGGAAGAGCGCAGCGTCCTTGTCCTCGGGGGGCATGAGCACCCCGCGTCGCTCGTACGTCGCGAAGTCGCGTGTGGACGCCAGGCAGACGAGCGGCCCGGCGCTCGAATAGCCGGTGTAGACGATCATGTAGTCCTCGTCGCACAGCGTGATCCGCGGATCCTCGACTCCGAATCGCTCGGAGTCCGTCGCGAGGTCGGGAAGAAAGCGCCGGTGCGCGTCGACTGTCCAGTCGGTCAGGCCGTCAGCGCTGCGGGCGACGCAGAGATGAGAGAGGCCCGTGCGATCCTCGACGCGGACGAGGAGGATCGTCTCGTTGCCGAGGCGTGCGACGCCGGGATTGAAGACGGCGTTGACGGTGTAGGGCCAGTCCGCCGCCCGGAGGATCGGGTTCCCCTGGTACCGCCGAAAGAGCTCTGAGGATCTCACGGTGTCTCTAGCCTTGTGCGTACCATGCTGCAAAGCGTATGCAGATGAATGAGCGCAGCGACAGCCCGTCCTCTTCCGTCCGGCGCCTCAGGCCGAGGCCTATCGTCGAGGCAGGATCTGTCGACGGCTACGGGCCGATCTTCAACGCGGGCCTCGCCCACGTCGACGGCACGTTCCATCTCTTCGCACGCGGCGTTCGCGCCGGGTACCGGTTGAATCCGGGCCCTGGGCCCCGATTCCTGGACTACGTGTCCGACGTGCTTGTCTTCACGTCTACCGACGGCCATGACTACGAGTTCCAGCAGGTGCTCGCGGCCGGCTCCCCCGACGGCGTCTACAGCATCGAGGACCCTCGCGTCCAGCGCGTGCAGAGCGGCGGAAGCGATCACGTCGTGATGACCTATACGCATCTCCCCGACCCCGACTCCGGCCGGCCGTGGCAGGTGGGCGTCCATCGCCTGGTCTACGCAGATGGGCGGTTCGAGCTCAACCGGAACTCGGGCCGCGTGATCGGACCCGACGGGGAACCCGACAAGGACGGAGTCATCTTCAACGTGCTTGACGGGAGAGTCGGGCTCATTCACCGGATTCACCCGAACATGCAGCTGGCGCTCTTCGACTCGCTCGACGAGCTGTATGCGGCCGGCCCGGGCTACTGGGACGCACATCTGCGCGAGCTCGACCGTCACACGCTCATCCGCCCGTCGCCCGGCGCGCTCGGCATCGGCGCCGGCGCACCGCCGGTCTCGACCGACGACGGTTTGCTGCTCTTCTACCACGAGCGTGACGCCGACTTCCGGTACACGATGATGGTCGCACTGCTCGATGCCGAGACCGGGCGCGTGGAGTCGTCGCTGCCGGAGCCGATCCTTCATCCGGAGCTCCCCTGGGAACGCGATGGCGATGTCGCGGACGTCGTTTTCGTCCAGGGTGCGGTTCCGATCGACAGCGACACCATCTACCTCACCTACGGCGCGGCCGACCGTTGCGTCGGCGCGGCAACTGTTGGAATCCCGGAGATACTGGGCGCGCTTCGGGCCGCTGCCTGAAGCCGTCGCGCCTGCTGAAGCGCCGCAATCAGCGCAAGGGTCGACTCCGCACCTTCGTTCCCGTTCACGCCGTGCGGTGTGAGGCCGTCGTGACCACCGCCGGTGATCGGGTCGAACAGGGAGGTCCCGATGTCGTTGGCGCCGAGGAACCAGGCCGCTGCACGAAGGGCGGCGTCCGACCAGCAAGCATCGCCCGTGATGTCGAAGGCCCGTCCGCAGGCGTCTGCCATCGCGGCCGCCTCGATCGGCTGCTGATCGAATGCCGGCCGTGGCGCACCCGGCTCCCAGCCGTCGTGTGGCGCGAAGCTGAAGTGATCGCCTCGGGTTTCGGTCGCGACGAGCCAGCGGAGCAGATCCAGTCCTTCGGCGATGAGCCTCTCGTCGCCGAGCGCGAAGCCTCCCGCGAGTCGGGCCTCCGCGAGGACAGCGTTCGCATAGGCGAGTCGCTTCTCCGGCCACGGCCACGCCGGGTCCCTTGCGGCCTGTCCGAGCCCCGCAAGCGCTGCCTCCAAGAGCTCGCGTGCCCGGCGCCGGCGCGGATGGAGCTCGACTGCCCCGAGTACCGCGAACGCGTTTGCCCGCGGCCAGCGGCTTCGAAAACCGGAGCCCTCCTCAAAGCACTGCCGTGCGCGTTGGCACTGATCGGCGCTCGAGGCTGAGCTCGATGCGACGCCGAGCGCCCAGAGTGCACGACCGCATGCGTCGTCCGAACCCACCTCGTCCAGCCACTGGCGCTCGATCGAGAGCCGGTTGTGAAAACGTCCGTCGCCGACCTGCGCCAGCTCGAGATACGCGAGGCAGCGTTCGGCGAGCGCCTCGAGGGCCTGTGGGCGGCGAGGTTCCCGCATGACGACAATGAGCGCGCGAGCGACGTCGTCGGTGCAGTAGCCGTGCGCAGGGTCGGGGGCTGCGAGAACCGCGTGCTCGAGCACACCGACCTCGTCGCTCAGCCGCAGCAGGTGCTCAAACGGTGGTGGCGGAAATCGCACGAGCCGTCACCTCCCTCGATCTGCGCAAGACCTCGACCGCGAGCTCGACATACCGGACGGCCACGGCGTCCCACGAGAATGACTGCGCCTGCATCCATGCGACCGCAGTAGCACGCGCCGCGAGAGCGGGATCGGTCAGGAGCCGATGGAGGGCAGCCGCGATCGCCGCGGGATCGTCGTGCGGCACAAGGATCCCGGAGCCCTTGGAGAGCAGTTCCTGAGCGTGGGGGAAGCGCGTCGCGACGACGGGTCGGCCGGCGGCGAGTGCCTCCACCAACACGCCCGAGACGACCTGCTCGCGCGATCTGTACGGCAGGAGGACGATGTCGGCTTCGCGTACTCGCCGGAGCAGCGAAGACGTGTCGTGGTACGCGTTGTCGAACTCCACGTACGAGCTGACCCCCAGTGACGCTGCGGTTGCCTGCAGCGACTCCCGGTACCGCTCTCCCTCGGCGGCCAGGACGCGCGGGTGGGTCTGCCCGACGACCGAATACCGCGGCGTCGGCTCGAGCGTCGGCTCGAGCGCGCGCAGGAGGGCGAGCGCCTCGATCCCGAACTCGATGCCCTTGGCGCGGCCGAGGAGCCCCCAGGTGAGGATGGTTGCTGGACGTGAGTCCGGCCGTGGCGCCTGATCCCCAGCGAGGTTCAGCGTCGCGCCGTGCGGAACGACCTGCACCACTTCTCGCTTGACAGCGTAGAGCTCGACGAGCCGCGCAAGCGCCGCGGCACTCTGGACGACGACGCAGGCCGCCGCGGCCGCCAGATGTTCGATGATTTGCTTCTGCGAGGGTGTGGGCCGCAGGGGAACAGTGTGCAGAACGGCGATCACCGGAACGTGCACCTCGTCGACGAGGTCCAGCACCTCCACGCCGTCCTCGCCACCGTAGATCCCGAACTCGTGTTGAAGCACGAGCACGTCGAACGTGCCGATCGCCGAGACCGCCGTCGCGCGCGAGGTTGTCGAGCCCGGCACGAGGGTCGCCACGACTGTCGGTGACCCGACGCTGTCCGTCCGACCGTCGCTGCAACGCACGACTCTGCAACTGCAGCGCGGATCGGCCGACGTCATCGCCGTCGCGAGGGACGCGGTGAACGTGGCGATTCCACACCTCGTCGGCGGGTAGGTTCCCACGAGACCGACGGCCAGTTGTTCGACTTCGGGCGGCCTAGGGCGCATGCCGACTCCTTCGAAGCGGCGCCGTCGGTCTCGGCGATCGTAGTGCCGGCCGCGTCGTGGGAGTCGCTGATTCGACGTCCAGGGAGGAACCGACGCGATCGTCGGACTCGGCGGGCGTGAGGCGGCCGTCTGCGAGCCGGAGCACCCGGTCGGCGACCTCGCGGAGGCGGGGGTCGTGGGAGACGATGACGGCGGCGTGGCCCTTGCTCTCGGTGAGCCCGCGCAGGAGTGCCATGACGTCGCGGCCTGCTTCCGAGTCGAGGTTGGCGGTCGGTTCGTCGGCGAGCAGCAGCCGTGGCTCGTTGGCGAGCGCGCGTGCGAGCGCGACCCGCTGGCGTTCGCCGGCCGAGAGCGCCCGTGCGTTGAAGTGGAGCCGCTGCTCGAGCCCGGCTTCGCGGAGGAGCGCGTGCGCCCGATCTCGTGCGGCGGGGCCGGTGACGCCGGCGATGTTGAGTGCGATCTCGACGTTCTCGACCGCCGAAAGGGATTCGAGCAGGTTGAAGGTCTGGAAGACGAAGCCGACGAGCTCGCGCCGCACGCGTGGCAGCTCGCGTTGCCTGAGACTCGTGATGTCGACCCCGTCGATGACGATCCGGCCGGAGGTCGGCCGCAGGATGCCGCCGATCATGCTCAGCAGCGTCGTCTTGCCCGAGCCGGAGGGCCCCATGATCAAGGTGACCTCGCCGGGCTCCGTCGCGAAGCTGGCATCCGCGACTGCTCGGACGAGCGTGCGGCCGCTGCCGAACTCCCTCGACACTCGATCGACCCGGAGCAGCGGCGCGTTCATGCGCGGAACACCTCTGCAGGGTCGATCCGGTTGATGCGGCGGACGGGCACGTACGAGGCAGCGATCGCCATCAGGATCGCGACGACGAAGACGCCGGCCGCGTCGAGCGGGCGCAACACCGCGATGAATTCCGGCACGCCGTTCCGGATCAGCCGGGTAGCGGCGATCGAGGCGCCGATGCCGACCGTGGCGCCGACCACGCCGACGATCAGGCTCTGGCGAACGACCACCTTGTAGAGGAACGAGCCGGACGCCCCGATCGCCTTCAGAACACCGAACTCGCGGGCCCGCTCGACGGTGGCCGTGTAGGTGGTGAGTGCGATCACGGCTCCGCCGACGACGAAGCCGATCGCCACGAGGACGCCGACGACCGCCAGGAATCCCGCGTTGACGCGGTCGGCGAAGCTGGTTGCGAATTGCTCGCTCGTATGCGTCTCGGTGCCGGGGAGCGCCTGTCGCAGCGCGGCCGAGACGGTCGGCACCTGTGCGCCCGGGGCGACGCCGACGAGCAGGAAGTTCACAAGGTCGTCGATGCCGAACAACGCCTTCGCATCGGCGGCATTGAGGAAGGCAGTCTGGAAGATGCTGTTGCCGCCGCTGTGGATCGAGGCAACGATGAGCGACCGGCCGAGCACCCGCAGCGGGTCGCCGACGCCGACGTGTGCCTGGGAGGCGAGCACTCGGTCGATCGCGATCGTTCCGGCAAGCGGCTCGTACGCGCGCACCCGCCCACGTCCTGGGCGCTGCACGGCGAGCGCCATTGCGAAGACGTCGAGCTCGTGGCCGCGCTCGCCGAAGGCGATGTGGCGCGCGTACACCGGGATGACCGTCCGCACTCCTTTCACCGTCGCGAGATGCTGTGCGTCGGCGAGTGGCAAGAACGACGTCGAGTGGAATGGGTCGCTCGTCCCCGGTTGCGCGACCCAGACGTCGCCGGGAAGCTGCTCGTAGAAGCGGCCGACGTTGCTCCAGCCGCGGTAGAGGCTGACGACGATCAGGATCAGCAGCACCGCGAAGGCGACTCCTGCGATCGACATCGCAAAGCGAGCCTTCTCCGAGAAGAGATTGCGTCGCGCGAGCGGGACCATGACGCCCGCGTCCTCAGCCCTTGACGACGCCGAGCGGCACGAGTCGCGCGACCCGGCGGGCGAGACCCGCCCGTTCGACGATCGAGACGACGTGGCCGACGTCTTTGTAGGCGAACGGCGCCTCTTCGGCCAGCCCCTGGTTGGAGGGGCAGCGGACGACGATGCCCTGCGACTCGAGTTGCCGGCGCAGCTCGGCGCCGCCGATCGTCTTGCGCGCGCGCGTTCGCGACATCGCGCGGCCTGCGCCGTGGCAGGTGGTGCCGAACGAGAGCTCGAGCGACCCCGGCTCGCCGGCGAGGACGTAGCTCGAGGTGCCCATGCTGCCGGGGATGAACACCGGCTGCCCGACGTGCGCGAAGTCCGCGGGGATGTCGGTCGAGCCGGCGGGGAAAGCGCGGGTCGCGCCCTTGCGGTGAACGAGAACGTCGCGCCCGCCGTGGTGCTCGACCTTCGCGACGTTGTGGGCGACGTCGTAGACCTGGCGTGTCCCGTCCGCGGCGCCGTGGCCGAGAACGTGCCGGACAGCCTCTCGAACCGCGTGTGCAAGTGCCTGCCGGTTCGCAAAGGCGAAGTTCGCGGCGGCAGCCATCGCGGCGAGATAGGCGCGACCCTCGGGTGACGATGCGGGCGCACAGGCGAGCTGGCGGTCGGGAAGCTCGATTCCGTAGCGCGCCTGTACGGCGTCCATGATCCGCACGTGGTCCGTGCAGACCTGATGGCCGAGCCCGCGCGAGCCCGAGTGGATGAGCACGGTCAGCTGGCCCTCGGTGAAACCGAACGCTGCGGCTGCGGCGCGGTCGAAGATCCGGTCGACGCGCTGGAGCTCGATGAAGTGGTTGCCCGAGCCGGCCGTGCCGAGCTGCCCGGCGCCGCGCTGATGCGCACGCACGGAGACCGCCGCCGGCTCGGCACCCGGCAGGCAGCCGCCCGATTCGGTGCGTTCGAGGTCGTCCTCGCACCCGATGCCCCGACCGAGGAGCGCCCGCGGCCCGGCGTGC
>DATEXK010000322.1:0-13460 GCA_035257065.1 Gaiellaceae bacterium
GCCGTCCAGGCGCGCATCGCCCTCTCCGCGCCCGTGCAACTCGTGCTCGGCGCGACGCGCTGGGTCGTGCCGCGCTACCGGCTCGCGCAACTGATCGAGCTGCCGTCCGGCGGTCGCACGACGCTCGGGATCGGCGGTCCGGCGGCGGACGCGTGGCTGCAGCGCCTCGGTAAGCGCGTCGCGAAGCCCGCGAAGGATGCGACGTTCGCGGTCGACGGCAAGCACGTCTCCGTCGTGCCGGCGAAGCCGGGCATCCGGCTCGACGCGCTCGCCAGCACCGACGCGATCCTCAAGGCGGCAGTGCGTCGTCGCGCACGCGTCGCCCGGCTCGCCGTCGTCGAGGCGCCCGCCAAGCTTTCGACCGCGCAGGCAGAGGCGATGAACATCCACGCCGTCGTGTCGAGCTACACGACGATCTACGGCGGCATTCCGAACCGGATCCACAACGTGGATCTCGTGGCTCACCTCGTCGACGACACGCTGATCGCGCCCGACGCAACGTTCTCGTTCAACGGCACCACGGGCGATCGCAGCGCGGCCAAAGGCTTCCTCGAGGCTCCGGTGATCGTCAACGGCGAGGTCACGACCGGACTCGGCGGCGGTGTCTGCCAGGTGTCGACCACCGTCTTCAACACCGCGTTCGATGCCGGCTTGAAGATCACCGATCGCACGAACCACGCGCTGTACATCAGCCACTATCCGCAGGGCCGCGACGCGACCGTCGACTACCCGAGCACCGACCTGAAGTTCGTGAACGACACGGGGAACTGGCTGCTGCTCCGGACCTTCGTCGGCTCGTCGTCGCTCACGGTCAATCTCTACGGCACGCCGACCGGGCGCAAGGTGACGAGCACGACCGCGCCCCTCGTCTCGCACGGCAAGCCTCCGGTGAAGAAGACCATCGATCCGTCACTGAAGCCGGGCGAGAAGGTCGTCGACTACGACGGCGTGCCCGCGATGTCGACGAGCGTCACGCGCGACGTCTACAAGGCGGACGGGACGTTGCTCTACCACGACGTCTGGTACTCGTCCTACCGCGCCGACCCCGAGCTCTTGCGGATCGGGCCCAAGCCGAAGAAGAAGAAGAAGACGCCGGCTACGACGACGACGCAGACGACGCCGACTCTGCCGACGCAATAGCGTCTGCGAGCCAGTCGGGCACGCGCGTCGGCTTGAACGTCTGGGCGTCGACGCACGCGTGCGCGGTCCAGCCCTCCGCCATCTCGGTGCCGTCGTCGCGCACGATCGAGTACTCGAAGCGGAACCGCGCGCCGCGCAGCCCGACGACGCGTGCATGCACGTGGAGCAGCTCGTCGAAGCGCGCCGGGACGATGTAGCGGCAGAACGACTCGAGCACGAGCGCCTCGATTCCGAGGTCGCGCAGCGCCTGATACCCCCCGGCGTGGGCACGCAGGTACTCGACCCGCCCAACTTCGAACCAGACGAGGTACGACGCGTTGTGTGCGATGCCCTGCGCGTCGGTGTCGGCGAAGCGGACGCGCACGTCGGTCGAGAAGCTGTAGCTCTGCACGGCGTCCACTCTACGATGACAACGTGAGCGTCGAGCGCTTGACCGAGCTCGTCCGCGACCTGCAGCCGTGCGTCGTCCTCACCGGCGCCGGAGTGAGCACGGAATCGGGCATCCCCGACTTCCGCTCGGCGGAGGGCATCTGGGCCCGCTACGACCCGATGGAGTACGCGACGATCGACGCCTTCCTCGCCGATCCGGTGAAGGTCTGGGACTTCTACGGCAAGCGACTGCACGTTCTCCGCGACGCTGAGCCGAACGAAGGTCATCGCGCGCTCGCCGAGCTCGAAGAGCGAGGCTGGGTGCGCGCGGTGATCACGCAGAACATCGACCGGCTGCACGAGCGTGCAGGCTCGCGCACACTCGTCGAGGTGCACGGCTCGATTCGCACGTCGAGTTGCCTCGACTGTGGGGCCGTCGTTCCCTTCGACGAAGTGGTGCGAAGGCTCGCGCACGCACCCGCTCCGGCGTGCACCTGCGGCCGCATCCTCAAGCCGGACGTCGTCATGTTCGGCGAGCTGCTCCCGGAAGCCGCGATCGCGCGCGCGTCACGGCTTGCCTCCGAGGCGCGGCTGATGCTCGTCGTCGGTTCGACGCTCGAGGTCTATCCGGTGGCGGGACTACCACTCGAGACGCTCGCTTCGGGCGGCAGCCTCGCGATCGTCAATCGCGGCCGCACGCCTCTCGACGGTCGCGCGGCAGTGACGATCGACGCGGGCGCAGACGAGACACTCCGCGCGCTCGCGGACGCCCTACCCGGTCGCCGGTAGCGATACGGCGAAGATCGCCTCGCGCAGGTGGCCGTTCAGCGGCGACGTCGCGAGCGCGAACACGGGCACCACGCGGCCGCCGGCGAACGACGTCGAGAAGTAGTCGCCGACCATGCGACCGCCCTCGGCGCGCGGCAGCCAGTTCGTCGAGTACGGCTGCGCGTGCAACCGCAGCGGCGTCGACCACGTCGCGCCGCCGTCCGGCGACGTCGTGAAGCCGATGCCGAGGGTGCACGCGCCGGCGCGGCACGCCGTCGTCGTGTCGTAGGCGTAGACGAGCGCCAGGTGCCCGGGCCGGGTCGGGTCCGCTGCGAGACCCGGGATGAACACGTTGACCGCCGAGGTCACCGGTGCGATCGGAACGCGGGTGGGCGCGGTCCACGTCAGGCCGCCGTCGGGCGAGGTCGAGATCACCATGTCGTTCTCGGCACAATTCGTGCGGAAGCGGCAGTCGTGCCACAACGCATAGATCGTCCCGGCGGAGTCGACGTCCACCGACGGCAAGGCGATCGCCCGCATCGGAGCGGTGTCGTGCGCCTGGAGGCTCGACACGGTCGTGCGGGTGAACGTCGCGCCGCCGTCGGTCGACCGGACTGCGACGATCGAGCCTGCGAGCCCGTCCTCTCCGGTGTAGTCGCCCGCGACGACGACGAGCGTGCCGTCCGGGCGCACGACCGGCTGCGTGCCGACGAGCGTCGAGGTGGCACGCACGGGTGGCGACCACGTGACGCCGCCGTCGGTGCTGAACTGGCTGTCAGTCTCGTTCTTCGCGTCGTCCGTGTACTCGGTATAGCACCGGCCGCGGAACGGGCTTGCGGCGCCGTTGTCGCAGACGAACCAGTCCTTGTCGAGGATCGGGCCGCTTGCGACGTCGACAGGCGGCGCCCAGTGCGTGCCGTCCACCGAACGCGAGACGTAGACGTGCGAGAAGTTGGGCTCGATCGTCAGCGCACCGACGAGCCAGACGCCGTGCTCGGCGTCGTACGCGACGACCGGGTCGGAGGCGGCGATCTCCGGGCCCGCGGGCTGAGACGCGATCGTCACGCCCGGCAGCGTGCTTCGCTGCCACGTCACCCCGGCGTCATGCGACACCGCCGTGCCGATGTTCGTCGCGCCGCCGGCGCCTCGGCGTCCGAGCTGGAACGCGGTCACGATCGTCGAGCCGAAGGCGAAGCTGTCCGGCTCGACGGCCGTCTCGTGCTGGCTGTCCGGGTTCGTATACGGGTCGACCGACAGGCGTCGCGCGACCGTCTCGCAGTTCGCTACCCGGTCGCCGAGATCGGCGCTCACGAGGTCGTTGCCCGCGCCGCAGTCGACCTGATCGACGCCGCCGAACGCGGCTTGCACGAAGTCGTTGCCTCCGCCGGCGGCGATCCGGTCCGGCGCCGCGCTCCCGACGAGCAACTCGCCCCGCAGTGTTCCGGGGATCGTCGCCGCAGCCGCCGGGGCGGCGAGGACGAGCACGGCCAGGAACAGGAGACGGCGCATCGGCGGGGCCACAGTACCCGCGCGCTCCGGGAGTATCGTCACTCTGCATGAAGGTGCACGAGGTCGACGTACTCGTGGTCGGGAGCGGATTCGGCGGCAGCGTCGCGGCGCTGCGACTCACGGAGAAGGGCTATCGCGTCGCCGTGCTCGAGGCGGGCCGCCGCTTCGGCCCGAACGACTTCGCACGCACGAACTGGAACCTGCGTCGCTACCTGTTCATGCCGAGGCTCGGCTTACGGGGAATCCAGCGCATGACGCTGCTCGACGACCTGGTCGTGCTCTCCGGCGCCGGCGTCGGCGGCGGATCGCTCGTCTACGCGAACACGCTCTACGAGCCGCTCGACCCGTTCTTCGACGACCGGCAATGGGCGGGTATCGCCGACTGGCGCGACGAGCTCGATCCGTATTACACGCTCGCGCGCGAGACGCTCGGCGGCGTCGAGACTCCGTTCGAGTCGCGCGCAGAAGACGTCGTGCGTGAGGTCGCACGGCGGCTGGGCGTCGAGGAGACGTTCCGGCGTACCGTCGTCGCAGTCGACTTCGACCGCTGCGTGCAGTGCGGCGGCTGCATGGTCGGCTGCCGCTACGAGGCGAAGAACACACTCGACCGCAACTACCTGCGGTTCGCCGAGGAGGGTGGAGCCGTGGTGCACCCCGAGCGGGAGGCGACGCTGTTGCGTCGGGTGGATCGCGGCTGGGAGGTCGAGACGGCGTACCCCGGCGCGTGGGTGCGTAAGCGGCCCGAGCTCTTCCGGGCCGAGCAGGTCGTGCTCGCGGCCGGCGTGCTCGGCACGTTGAAGCTCCTCTTCCGGTCGGGTCTCGGTGGCCCGAATCTCGGCATGCTCGTACGTTCGAACTCCGAGACGATCGTCGGCGCGGGCGCAAACAATGCGTCCGTCGACTACTCGGAGGGCATCGCAATCGGCTCGTCGTTCCGGCCGAACGCCGACACGCACATCGAGCCGGTGCGATACCCGAAGGGATCGAGCATGATGGGCCTCTTCTCGACCGTGCTCGTCGACGGCGGCGGGAGGGTTCCGCGTCCGCTGCGCTGGGTCGCGGCCGGCGTCCGTCACCCGCTGCGATTCGTGCGTTCCCACTCCGTGCGGCACTGGGCCGAGCGGACGGTGATGCTGCTCGTGATGCAGGCGCGCGACAACTCGGTGCGCGTGCGTTGGACCGGGCGGCGGCTGCACACCGAGCGCAGCCGCGGCGAGTCGACGCCCACCTGGATCCCCGAGGCGAACGAGGCCGCGCGCATCGCAGCCGACGTGATGGGTGGGCTCCCCGGCTCGGCGCTCAACGAGGTGCTGCTGAACCGTCCCTTCACGGCGCACATCCTCGGCGGCGCGCCGATCGGCGACTCACCCGAGACGGGCGTGCTCGACGCGTGGCACCGCATCTGGGCGGAGGAAGGGCTCCATGTCGTCGACGGCGCAGCGGTGAGCGCAAACCTCGGCGCCAACCCGTCGCTGACGATCGCGGCGCAGGCCGAGCGGGCGCTCGCGTTCTGGCCGAACCGCGGCGAGCAGGATCCGCGACCGCCGCTCGGCTCGCGCTACGAGCGCGTCGAGCCGGTCGCTGCGCGGTCCGCGTCGCCGACTGAAGAAGCGCTCAGCAGCTAGGAGCTAGGCGGCGGCGCGGCGGACAGGCCGCTCCGCGAGCACGCGGTCGCACTCGCTGCAGACGGTCCGCTCGATCTCGTACGGCACTCCCGCCCGCTGCACGACCACGTGCGCGCGCACGGCGCGATGCCTGTGGGGAAGCCTGACACGACGACCATGCACGTCCATGCACAGTCTGAGTCGTCAATCAGACGGAAAAGTTGAGCGATCTCACTGCGATGAGGGTTCCTTGGCGCGTTCTCAAGCCGGGCAAGGCGCCCCGGCGACGATGCGTGGGGCGGTGATCTTCGGCGCCGAGAGCAGGCGATGCGAGAAGTCGAGCGCTGTTGCGAGGTTGTTTGCCTGGGCGTCGCGCACCGAGAGCGGCTTGAGCCCCCAGCGCCATTCGACGAGCTTCAGGATCGACGTGTGGTCGTACACGCCGTGCGCCACGCTGCTCCGGCGCGCAAAGGGAGAGATGAGCAGGCACGGCACGCGGAAGCCCCGCTGCTGGAAACGCGGGTCGACGTCCGGCCCTGCCGGCGGCGGGACGTGGTCGAAGAATCCACCCCACTCGTCGAAGGTGATGACGAGCAGCGTGCTCTTCCAGGCGGGGCTCTGCGTCACTGCGTTGTAGATCGTCGAGAGGAAGTATTCGCCTGCGCGGATATCGGCGTGAGGATGGTCGTCGGCGCCGACCCCGGATTGCGGCCCCGTGTCGTCGAAGGTGTAGTTCGGATCGACGAACGAGAACTCCGGCAGCGTGCCGCGCTTGCAGTCCGCGAAGAACCGGGCGTGCGTGTGGGTGATCGGGTTGTAGATCTGATTCCAGAGGAGCAGGAAGTTCGTGTTGCCGCAGTAGTAGCCCGCGCGCAGCTTCTTGGCGGCCAGCCTGTCGAAGATCGTCGGCAACTCGACTCTCGTGAACGCGTTGTCCAGCCGATCCGTCACGCCCGTGAGTGCATAGAGCCGGTTGGGAAAGGTCGGACCGAGGATCGGCGCGAAGTAGCGGTCGCACGTGGTGAAGCGCCCTGCGGCCTGGCCGAGGAACGCGAGGTCCTGCTGGCCGTAGTACCCGATCGAGAAGATGTCGTTCGAGCCTGCGCGTAGCCACCCGTCGCAGGCGCCGTTGTTCCAGGCGACGCGCGACCCGTCGTACGAGTGGTCCGGGTCGGCGAATGCGCACCCCTGGAAGTCGGGCGCCAGGGGATGCGTCGAATGCGGCGCGCCCGCGGCGTCGAGATACGTGAGACCTGCCTGCTTGCCGTCGGCGCCGGGAAGCCAGCCCAGGAAATGGTCGAACGAGCGGTTCTCCATCATCACGACGACGACGTGGTCGATTCCCGAGTGCGCGGGGCTCGGCAGAGCTGCAGGAGCGCTCAGCGCGGCGCGCGCGACCGTCGCGAGCGGGCCTGCGCCCGCTGCCGCCGCGGCCGCGGTTCCGAGGAAGCTGCGCCGCGACAGCGGCTGATCCCAGACCGGCACGCGCCGAGCGTATCGCCCCGGCTATCGTCAGGCCACGTAACCGAGGGAGGACCACATGGCTGGAACGCGCAGAACCGATCTGCTGGGACGTCTCGCCGACATGAGCGAGGAGGCCATTCAGCGGCTGAGCGACACGCCGGGAGCGGACAAGCTCGTCGGGGCGTTCAACACGCTGCGGGATCGCACCGACGAGCTGCAGAAGCGCGTCCGCGGGCTCGAGGAGCTCGAGAAACGGCTTGCGGCCGTTGAGGCCAAGGTCGACAAGCTCGCAAAGGGCGCGAAGGCGACGACCGCGAAGAGCGCAGCCGGGACGGGGGCCAAGAAGACCTAGTCGCTCGCGTCGCGCGCGAGCGGGATCAGGAGCAGCGCGAGCAGCAGACCGCCCGCGATGTCGCTCGGGACGTGGAAGCCGTCGAGTTCGAGCAGCACGAGCGTCGCTGCCGCCCAGAGTGCGACCCACCGGCGTGCGGCGGGCCAGGCTGTCGCTACCGCCGCGGCGAGCAACACCGACCGCACCGTGTGTCCGCTCGGGTATGACGACTGCAGGCCGATGAGAGCGTGGTGGTTCGCGTAGAGCAGCGGCCGGGTGATGGTCGACTTGCAGAGCACCTCGACCGCGTTGCCGGCGATCCAGGCGGCGCCCCAGGCGAGCGCGGCTCGTCTGCGACCGCGCCGGGCCAGTGCGAGGCAGCACAGGCCGGCGAGCGCCGACGCGACGAGGGCCTGCGCGGGCAGGGTGACGACGTTGGCGACGACGTCGAGCGCCGTCCTCCAGCTCGCGTGCAGCAGCGGCACGGCCGCCTCGGCGAGCGACGGGCCCGGGCTTGCGTCCGGCCGGCCCGGCATCAGGTGATCGACCGACCACTGGTCGACCCCGTCGAGCGCGCCGGTCGCAACGAGGACGCTCAGCGCCGCGTACGCCGCGGCGAGGACGCTCAGACTTCTACGCCGGGACACGCACGCGCAGGGCGCGGGGCACGATCTCGAAGCGGGCCGGCGTCGTACCGACTTGCTCGCCGTCGAGCTCGATCGGCAGCGGCTCCGGCGCGTCGACTGTGACCGCACGCGCGCGCAGCAGCTCGACCTTCGGGTGCGCGAGGTAGGTGCCTTTGTAGATCTTCGGCGCGGTGGTGATGAAGTCGCGCTTGTTGATGTCGCCGACGAGCACTACGTCGAACAGGCCGTCGTCGGGCAGCGCGTCGGGTGCGAGCAGCATTGCTCCGCCATGCCAGCGGCCGTTCGCGACGATCACGTCATGCATCCGCGCCTCGCGTTCCTCACCGCCCTCGAGCTCGACGCGCACGATCGTGTTCTCCCATTCGAAGAAGACGCGTACGAGTGCATAGAAGAAGGTCGCTTTGCCACCTATGGCCTTCGACATGCCGTTCGCACGTTGCGCGACCGCGGCGCTCATGCCGACGCTACCGACGTTCGCGACGTAGCGCTCCGCGTCGTGTCCGTCCCACGTGCGGTACGAGACGCGGCCGACGTCGATTGTGCGCGTCGCGCCCGAGACGGCCGTGCGCACGGCATCTTCGAAGCGATTCGGGATGGCATACGTGCGGGCGAAGTCCATACCGGTGCCGAGCGGGATCGTCGCCACCTCGGTCGGCGTGCCGGCGCGCATCACTCCGTTGACCGCCTCGTTGAGCGTTCCGTCGCCGCCGACCGCGACGATGAGCTCGGCGCCGTCGCGTGCGGACTGCTCCGCGAGCTCGATCAGGTGTCCGGAGCGCTCAGAGAAGAGCGTTTCGCCGTGAAGGCCGAGCTGGGCGGCGCGATGTGCGAGCTCGGGCCAGCGCTTTCCGGTCGAGCCGTTGCTCGAGACCGGGTTGACGAGGAAGACGACGGGAGTTCGCAGCGCCGCTCGACTACGTCGAGGTGGCCGTCGCGAGCGCGACGCGCGTCATCCGGTCGACCGCCGCCCGCATCTCGTCGTCGGAGATGCGCGTGAACTCGCCCTCGACCACGATGTCGCTGACGATCAGCAGGCAGCCGGCCTGGACCTTGCGCAGCGCACCGAGCGTGAAGAGGATCGCGGCCTCCATCTCGACGGCCAGGATGCCGCGGTCCGACCAGCGCTGGTACTGCTCGCCGTCAGGGTTGTAGAAGACGTCGCTCGAGACCACGGGCCCGACGTGAATGGGCTGGCCGATCTCCTTCGCCTCGTGCACGGCGCTGTGGACGAGCCCCCAGTCGGCGGTCGGTGCGTGCGGCTCCTGCACGTACGTCTTTGTCGTTCCGTCCTGCGGCACGGCGGAGAGTGCGACGATCATGTCGCCGAGCGCATGGTGGGGTTGCAGGCCGCCGCACGTGCCGACGCGCAGCAGCTTCTTGCAGCCGAGCATGACGAGCTCCTCGATCACGATCGCCGCCGACGGGCAGCCCATGCCCGTGGACTGCACGGAGATGGGCTTTCCCTCCCACGTGCCGCGGAATCCGAGCATGCCGCGCTCGGAGTTCGTCTGCACGACGTCGTCGAGATACGTGTCGGCGATGTATTGCGCGCGCAGCGGGTCGCCGGGAAGAAGGACCGCTTCTGCGTAGTCGCCGGGCTCGGCGCGAACGTGAATGGGCATGGCGGCAACCCTAACGTCTCCCGCCTGCCCGCCTGAGATGATCCGCCTGTGCGCTCGGTGACGCCCACGCTCGACCAGGTGCTTGCCTTCTGCGCGGAGCAACCGATCGAGCGCGTCTTCCTCGAGGACATCGCCCGGCGCGGGCTCGCGCGCTTCTCGGCGCTCGAGGAGGACGGCCGGCTCGTGGCGCTCTGCCATGTCGGTGCCAACGTCGTACCGTCCGGCGTGCACACCGCATCCTTCGTCGACGCGACCGTTCGTGGGCAGGCGCGGATGATCATCGGAGAGGAGCGGGCGGTCGGCGACCTCTGGGATGCCGCCCGCGCGCGGATGCCTCTGCCGCGCGACGACCGGCCCGGACAGCCCGTGTACGTGCTCGAAGAGCTTCCGGAGCCCGGCGACACCGGCCTGCGCCGTGCGAACACCGGCGACCTCGAGCTGCTCGTGCCCGCCTGCGCCGCCGCGCACCGCGAGGAGATCGGCATCGACCCGCTGCGCCGTGATCCGGACGGATTCCGCTGGCGTACCCGGGCGCAGGTCGAGGAGGGCAGGTCATGGATCTGGCTCGAGGACGGCGTCATCCGCTTCAAGGCCGAGGCGTCCGCCTGGACGCCCAGCGCCGTCCAGCTCCAGCAGGTGTGGGTCGATCCCGCGTCGCGCAACCGAGGCGACGCGAAGCGGGGAATGCGCGATCTCTGCCGCCTCCTGCTCGAGCAGGTTCCCGCCGTGTGTCTCTTCGTCCGGCCGGAGAACGCCGCGGCGATCAGGGTCTACGAGGGGATCGGCATGCGCCGGACGATCATGTATCGCTCGCTGATCTTTTGAGGGCCTGCCGGTGCAGACGCTGATCCTCGCGCGCCACGGCGAGTCGGAGTACAGCGCCCGCGGCCTCGTGAACGGCGACGCGTCGGTCGAGGTCGGCCTGACCCCCGCGGGCGAAGAGCAGGCGCGCGCCCTCGGCCGCGCGCTTCGGGCGACGAGACTCGACCTCTGCGTGACGACAGGTCTCGGCCGAACGCACCGCACCGCCGAGCTCGCGCTCGACGGCCGCGACGTCCCGTTCGAGAGCTGGCCCGAGCTGAACGACCCCCGTGCCGGCGCGTTCGAGGGCGGGCGCCTCGAGGACTACCGCGCGTGGGCGTGGTCCACGGGCTCCGCAGAGCCGGCGCCCGGTGGGGGGGAGAGCCGCCTGGACGTCGTCTCACGTTGCGCCGGCGCCTACCGTGCGTTGCTCGAGCGACCCGAGCCCGCGATCCTCACAGTCCTGCACGCCCTTCCGATCGCCTATCTGCTCCGCGCGCTCGACGGCAAGCCGCCGGCGGCACGGATGGATCGGCCGGTCGAGTACGCCCGGGCGTACCCCGTCGAGACCGAGGCGCTCCGGGGCGCCGTGGACGTTCTCGAGGCCTGGTGCACCGATCCCGGCTGGTGAAGTACGAAAGTCAACCCCGATCGAGTGATCGACGCGCCTCGACGCCGGCCGATGCAGATACCAGTGCAGATGCGCCGCTTCATCGTTGTGACGTTCACCTGTGCAGTCGTCGTCTTCGGGGTCACCTTCCTCGTTGGCAGCAGCCGCGCGCAGGCAGGACAGCGTCAGGTGACTCACACCTGCTCCGCACCGGACCATCAGTTCCTCAACACGGTCTCGAGCAACATGACGCAGCTCTCCTACTGGTCGGATGCGCTCGTGCAGGACAACGTCGAGCCGGGCGTCGTGATCAAGCAGGCTCGCGCAGAGGCCGCCCAGGTCGAGGCCACAAGCCCGACCGACCCGACGTTCGAGCAGACGCGCGGCCTTCTGCGCTCGATGTTCATGGCCTACGCCCGCGCGGTCTACGCGAAGACGCACGGCGGCAATGCGGGAATTCCGATGCGAACGGCGTACGTGCTCGCGAACGGCGTGCACGACCTTCTGGCCGCTGCCCAGCCTGAGCTAGCCTCGCGCGGCTGCGATCCCACGCTGCTCCTCCGCTAGTCGGAATCCCGGTAAGAATCTCAGCGTGGATCCCAACGCGCTGCGAGCGAGGATCGAGGAGCACGTTCGCCGGCACGAGCTGATCGAGCCCGGCGGCGATGTGTGCTGTCTCGTCTCCGGCGGCGCGGACTCGACCTGTCTGCGGCACGCGCTCCGCGGCCTCGGCTATCGCGTTTCCTCGTTGCACGTGAACCACAAGCTGCGCGGCGCCGATTCCGAGGCGGACGCGCGCTTCTGTGCGGAGACGCTCGGCGCGGACGTCGTGGAGCTCGACGGCAACGGCCTGACCGAGGCCGAGCTGCGCGAGCAGCGGTACTCGCTCGCCCGCGACCGGACGCGCGCGACAGGGCACACCGCTTCCGACCAGGTCGAGACGATCCTCTACCGGCTCGTCTCACGCGGCACTGCGACCGGCATCGAGCTCCGGCGCGCCGACGGCGTCGTCCGCCCCTTGCTCGGCGTCTGGCGCGCCGAGACGGAGGAGTACTGCACGGTCGAGGGCCTCGAGTTCCGGCTGGACGCGAGCAACGCCGACACGAAGCGAGGTCTCATCCGCGACGAGATCCTGCCGCTGCTCCGGCGCCTCCATCCCGGCGCCGACGAGAACCTTCTCCGCGCGCTCGACATGCGCGCCACGCTCTCGCCCGCGCTCGCCGAGTTGCTCTCCTCACCTGTGGGCTCGAAGCGCGTCGATCTCGGCGGCGGCCTGCAGGCGGTGCGCGAGTACGACCGCCTCTGGCTCGAGGACGGCCCCGTCGATCTCACAGGCGAGGTGCGCTGGGGCCCGTGGAGCATCCGCTCCGACCTCGAAGGGCTTAAGGTAAGAGGCTGGAGGCCCGGCGACCGGCTCGTCGGGCGGAACAAGAAGATCCAGGACGTATTCGTCGACGCGAAGATCCCCCGCTCCGAGCGCGAGTCGTGGCCGCTGGTCGTCCGCGGCGATGACGTCGTGGCCGTGCCCGGGATCCTCGACGCGCCGGGCATTCTCGCGACGCGCGAGGTGAGTGAGTGAGCGCCGCCGAGCTGGAGCAGGCGGTCACGGAGGTCCTCATCGACCAGGACGCCCTCCAGCAGCGCATCCAGGAGCTCGGCGAGGAGATCTCCACCGACTACACGGGCCGCGATCTGCTCCTGATCGGCGTGCTCAAGGGCGCGGTCTTCTTCATGGCCGATCTGATGCGCAACCTGACGATCCCGTGCGAGATCGACTTCATGGCGATCTCGAGCTACGGCGACTCGACTGACTCGTCGGGCGTCGTCCGGATCCTCAAGGATCTCGACATCAACATCGAGGGCCGCGACGTGCTCATCGTCGAGGACATCATCGACTCCGGGCTGACGCTCTCCTATCTGATGCGCAACCTGGAGGCCCGCGGGCCTGCGAGCCTGGAGATCTGCTCGCTCCTGACGAAGCCCGAGCGCCGCGAGGCCGACGTTCCCGTCCGCTACATCGGCTTCGAGATCCCGAACCGCTTCGTGATCGGCTACGGGCTCGATTTCGCCGAGCGATACCGCAATTTGCCGTACGTGGGGATCCTCGACCCCGACCTCATCCCCGCAGGGGCCTGAGCCGCCAGCCCGGCAGGTGCCCGGCCGGCGGCGGCGAACCGGGGTTGACCGGTCAGCGAACCAGGGTACCCAGTAGACCTCAGGTACCCTTTTCCGAGAGGCATTCTTGAACCGTTTCTTCCGTAGCGCGCTCTTCCCGCTGATCATCATCGCAGCGCTCGTCTGGTTGGCCCTGCAGACGCTCGGGAGCCACACCACGAAGCCGGCGAAGGCGACGCTCTCCCAGGTTATCCATCGGATCGAGTCGCAGCCGACGACGATCGACCACGCGCTCTTCACGCCGTCGAAGCAGGAGCTCGACGTCTACGAGACACAGGCCGCCGGCGGCCAGAAGTTCGTCGTCCACTATCCGGGCGACCAGTCGCAGGCGCAGATCCAGACCCTGCTCCTGAAGCACGAGGTCAATTTCGACTCGAAGGGCGTCGGCTCGTCGCCGTGGTGGTCGATCCTCACGAGCCT
>DATEXK010000323.1:0-4364 GCA_035257065.1 Gaiellaceae bacterium
GTTCCGAGGTGACGCGCCGCGCGTACTCGCTGACAGCGCCGAGCATCGTCCCGCTCAACCACTGGCCCGCGGACGCGTCCGTCACCTGGCCGATGTCGACCGCGAGGATGGCGCCGCCGGCCGCCTCGACCCGCGAGACAAGCTCAGCCTGCACACTCAGCGACCGGACGAGCCGATCGAAGTACGCGGCGACGATGACGTCCGCCTCGCCTGCCTCGACGAGCTCGACCGCGCGCCGCAGGCCGGGCCGCTTCGCGAGGGCCGTCCCGCCCGACACGTCGAGCTCCTCGATCGTCTCGACGAGCGTCAGGTCGTCGCGGACGCACGCGGCGCGGATACGCTCGGCTTGCTCAGAAGGGCTCACGAATTGCTCGCCGTCACGGCCGCCGACACGAGAGACGCGGACGACGCCGACGGCACGACGAACGGAGGTGGTCGACTTGGTACGGGAAGGCGAAGAGGCTCCAGATTTCGAGCTACCGGATGAGACGGGCGCGCTGGTCAAGTTGTCCTCTCTTCGGGGTAAGCCGATTGTACTGTATTTTTACCCCAAGGACGACACGCCTGGCTGCACGACGCAGGCCTGTGGCATTCGAGATGCGTACGGCGAGTTCGAGCGAGCCGGAGCGGTCGTACTGGGCATCTCCCCCGACGACGAGAGCTCGCACGTGAAGTTCAAGGACAAGTACGAGCTCCCGTTCACGCTGCTCGCCGACACGGACCATTCGGTCGCGGAGGAGTACGGAGTCTGGGGCGAGAAGAACATGGCCGGCAAGACGTTCATGGGGGTGAGCCGGTCGACATTCGTGATCGGAGCCGACGGAAACGTCACGAGCGTCATGCACGACGTGAAGCCCGCAACGCATGCGGATGACGTGCTCGCCGCTCTCGGCACGTAGGCGGAACACTAAATCCCCCAAAAGAGTGACTGTCCCTACCGCGTCCGGGGGGTGTCGCCGCCTGGGCTGCGCGAGAGGATCGAACGGCAACAACCCCGAATGCAGCTCCTCATCCGCGATCCGGCCTACACCGACCGCCTGGCCTCGTTCCTTCGGAGCCTTGGCCAGGAACCGATTGTGTGTGGTCCGGCCCTCGTGGAGCTCGATCCCCCCACCTCTCCAACCGATCGAGCCGAGCTGGAGATCTACCTCCGCGTCTGGACCGTGCTCTACCCAGACGCGGAGGTAGAGCTCAAAGAGCTCGCCCACTGACGGAGCGTCAGCGACCCCTGCCACGCGAGGATCGCGGCGATGGCGAGCGCGCTCGACGGATCGACCCACCACCACCCGAAGGCGCGGTGCAGGATGAGCGCGCCGAGCGCGACGGCCGAGAGAGCGACGCCGGACGCGGTCAGGAGGCTGTCGGCCCGTAGCGCCCGACTGCCGATGCGGAGCGCGAGCGTGTACTTCGCGCGGGCAAGGAACGGCAGGACGAGGAGCGCCGCAGCCGCCTCGACGATCCCAAAGGTCGTCGAGTGAGAGTTGCCGGACGTCGCGAGCGTTCGAATCGACTGCACGGCCAGGTAGACGGCGATCAGGAGGAACGCGACGCCGGCGAGCCGCTCGGCCCGCGCCTCGGCGCGCTCGGCGCGCTCGGCGTGGCCGCGATCCTCGGCGTGGAAGCGCCAGACGAGCAGGACGGACACCGACGAGTCGACGACCGCGTTGATGCCGAAACCGATGAGCGCCAGGCTGCCGGTGGAGATCGCGGTGGCGACGGCCGTGCCGCCGACGATCGTGTTCCAGACGACGGTGAACGCGCTGAGGCGCAACGCCCGGCGGGCATCCGACGGCGACTCGGGAAGCGGCTCTACCACGCCCGCCAGGATTCCCGCGAGAGGAACAGCCCATGCGCGCGACCGTTCGTGCAGGTCACGCCTGTGCGCCTGGAGCCGCACGTGAACGAACCAAGCCGGCGTGTCCGTCCGTACGGAAGCGTCGAGTAGCGCGGATGCTGCGTCGAGGGGTCGTACAGGATCCCGCCCGAGCAGTTGACGAGGCCTTTGCCGGCCGGGCCGAGGATGAAGCCGTGCCAGTCGAGCCCCTCGCCGTTGGGGCCGAGGCAGCGGGCCTGCAGCCGCGCCGCGTAGTCGGCGTGGTCGAGGGTGCACAGGAGATCGCGCGAAGGAGCCCCGAGAAAGAGGCAGCGGATGTTGCCCGTCGGCGAGCTGATTCCCGGCAGCATCATGGCCGCACCGGCCGCCGGGACCACGAGTGCGAGCAGGCAGAGCGCCGGCAGGAGAAGCGGTCGACGGTGCACGGGACGAGGGTACTTCCCGGTGAAACGGCACGCGGTGTTGCGCGGGCGTTCGGGTGATGCGCTTTGCGTCGAGCGGCGTAGAGTCGCCGTCGAGCAGAGTCCGTTGAGGAAGAAACTCGCCCTATTCGCAGTCCTCGCCGTCGGAGTCGCAGCGCCCGTCGCCGTGCCCGCGGCGTCCGCTGCTCCGGTCGCCGCCGCCTGCAGCTCGAGCTACGTGGCCGCGAGCCTTCCGTGGGGACAGAAGTGCTTGCGCGCCGGCGAGTTCTGCAAGGTGGGCAACGCGGCCTACCGCCGCTACGGTTTCATCTGTCCGGCGATCGGTCACCTCGTGCGGCGCTGACGTCGCGTCGCCGGTCTCTCGATCGCCCGGAATACGCATGGATAGTGGCGTTCGGGTGATGCGGTCGCCTCCCGGCGACGTGACGCTGAAGGTCGGATGAAGAAGCGACTCGCCCTACTCGCCGTCGTGGCGGCGCTCGCCTCCGGGGCTGCGCCGAGCCTGGCCGGCACCGCGGGATCCGCCGGGCCTGCGAGCGCGCAGACGTCGTTCCTCTCTCCCGAGCTCTTTGCGGAGTTCTCGACCGGCATCGGGCTGGTTCGAATCTTCAATTGCGCAGGAGCGCCGACGGCGGAAGGAACCGGGTTTCTCGTCGGGGCGAGCGTGGTCATGACCGCGCGACATGTCGTTCGCAGCGCGTGCCACGTCAAGGTCCTCCTCGACGGACACTGGATGACGGCGAGCCACTGGACGTCCTGGTCGACGCCGGGTCGTGGAGACGTCAACACCGCCGACGTCGCGACGATCCGTCTGGTCGGAGCCGCTTCGGGCCATGTCTTCCCGATTCGCAGCTGGTCTCCCGCGGTCGGAGTGAACCTGGCAGCGCTCGGTCATCCGCTCGGGAACGAGATCAGCCTCACCCAGGGTCACGTCGTGGACAAGGGGAAGCTGTCCGGCATCCCGATCCTCGCGGTCCGGCTCCTGGGAGCCGAGGGCGCCAGCGGGTCGCCGCTGGTCGACGACGTCGGGAACGTCGTTGGAATCCTCCAGAAGGGTCTCGGCGGCGCCGACGCCCTCGGCCAGCACACCTCCGGCTTGATCCTCGGTATCGATCTCCCTTCGTGGTGGCCGACGATCAAGACGAACCTCTGCGCGGAGTACGCGCAGGGCGGCCTTCCCGGTTGCGGCGGGACTCCAGCACCGAAGCCGGCGCAGCAGTACACGGTCGACTCCTGCTGGATCCAATACACCGGCGGCCTGCCGGCAACCGTGAACCGCGGCAGTGCGCTGACATCGCTGTCGCTCGCAGATCTCCTCGCCAGGGGACCGGAGAACTTCTGGGCGCTCGTGTCGCTCTCTGCGCCCGCACCCGCAACCATCAAGGGCGTAACCGCGACGCTGATCGGACCGAACAACGTCCAGGTCACAGCTCCGCCGTTCGCCTGGCCTGCGGGAGAGACGACAGCCGCGGGAGGCATGGCGTGGAAACTCGCCGACGGCTCGCCCCTCTTCCAGCAGAGCGCGGCGGCGGCGCTCGCAGGGAACTGGAAGCTGACGTGGAGCTTCCCCGATGGGCTGAGCTGCAGCACCACCTTCACCGTGACCGCCTGATTCAGGACTCGAGCAGTGCTGCCCCGTGCTCTCGTAGCGAGCTGCAGGTCGCCATCCACTCGTACGCGCTCGCCGTGTCTTCCGTGTCTTGATGTGGTGTTCGCAGCTGGTTGACGCGTTCGGCGAGGTCCTTGAGATCCCACGTGAGACGGAAGAAGCTCAGCGCAGCTTCGTCGAGCAGATGACCGGTCGTCTCGGTGTAGGCGGCTGCGTCGTCCGTTCCCTCGCGCACGACCATCCAGAGGTCTCGCTCGGGAGGCGCCAACGCCACTGTGTCCCAGTCGACCAATAGATAGCCCTCGCTCGTGCGCATGATGTTGGCGGCGTGAGGTTCGCCGTGGGCGATGACCCAATTGCCGCCGCGACTGCCGACATCGGCAGCAAGACGGTCGGCGAAAGCAAGCAGTCCGGCAACGACGGACGCGTGACGAGCAAGCGCTTCACGGGCCGGTTCGGAGAAGGGGCCGCCCAGCCACTTCTGGTCCAGCTCCCGGAG